>CAXSFX010000001.1:0-80189 GCA_964236655.1 uncultured Acidobacteriaceae bacterium
GAAACGGTGGCAGCTTGAAGAAATCGTGCGCCGTTCGGCGCTGGCCCAGGCTGAAGAAGCTGCACGTGTTGCCGCGCAGTAACCAACAAGCAAAGCTGCAAAGCTGTAAAGCTGTCGGCCATCAAGCCGTCCGCAGATCTGAGGGATAGTATGGCAGTGCAAATGCGGTCCATGCTTGAGGTAGCGGATAATTCCGGTGCCCGCAAGCTTCAAGTAATTTTGCCGCTTGGCGGCGGTGTCGGCAAGATTGCTTCACTTGGTGATGTGGTCACGGCAGCGGTAAAAGAAAGCTCGCCGGATGGACAAGTCAAAAAGGGCAAGGTTGTGAAGGCTGTAATCGTCAGGACGCGCAAGGAAGTACGGCGTCGGGACGGCACCTACATCCGATTCGACTCCAATGCAGGCGTGCTAATCAATGATGCAGGTGAGCCGATCGGAACACGTGTATTCGGACCGGTAGCCCGTGAACTGCGGGATAAGAAGTTTCTAAAGATTGTGTCGCTGGCACCTGAAGTTATTTAACCAGCTTCAGCATACTGGGAGTGGAACCATGGCAGGATTGAAGATTCAGCGTAATGATACCGTCGAGGTAATCACGGGATCGGAGAAAGACCGGGGCAGGCAAGGACGAGTCATCAGAGTGTTCCCGGATGAGAACAAAGTGCTGGTGCAAGGTATTCGCATCATCAAGAAGAATGTAAAGCCAAATCCGCAGAAGAATATCAAGGGCGGCATTGCGGAGCAGGAAGCCAAGCTACAGATTTCTAATGTCATGCTGGTATGCCCGGATTGTGGACCGTCACGGGTAGGCTTTCGAATTGAAGGCGATGTCAAGGTTCGCGTATGTCGCAAATGCGATAAAGTTTTGCCTACCAAGAAAAAGTAGATAGCCGCGGAAAGCCCGTAACGGTATACAGGATGGCGCAAGCCTGAAACCTACTCCGAGACCGGGAGAAAGAGACAAGCGATGGCAGCACGATTGAAAGAAAAATACCTGACTGAAATCAGGCCGGCGCTTCAAAAGACGTTAGCCCTTAAAAACACGATGGCTGTTCCGCGTATCGAGAAGATTGTATTAAACATGGGATTGGGTGAAGCGACCCAGAATTCAAAGCTGCTGGACCCGTTAGTAGCAGATTTAGCGGCTATCGCCGGGCAAAAGCCGGTAACTACGCGGGCAAAGAAGTCGATTGCAGCCTTTAAGGTTCGTGAAGGTATGCCTATCGGTGCCATGGTGACCCTGCGTGGAGATACTATGTACGAGTTCCTGGATCGATTGATTCAGATCGGCTTGCCGCGGGTACGAGATTTTCGTGGAGTCTCAACAAAGAGTTTTGATGGACGAGGTAATTACACGCTCGGTATGCGAGACCAGCTCATCTTCCCGGAGATCGACTACTCCAAGGTTGAAAAGCTGAAGGGCATGAACATCACCATAGTGACCTCTGCGCCTGATGACAACCAGGCGCGCGAATTGCTGAAAGCCTTCGGCATCCCTTTTCGGGCTGCGGCCTAAGAACAACAGCACGGCGATGCCGGATATTCGGCTCAGCCGCATGTACTGGAGAGCAGCATGAGTACAACAGCAAAACGAGTCAAAGACGAGCGAGTACCCAAGTTTAAGAGCCGTCAGCATAACCGCTGTAAGTTATGTGGCCGCCCGCGTGCCTTTCTACGTAAGTTCGGTATCTGCCGTCTTTGCTTCCGGCAGCTGGCACATGAAGGTCATATTCCCGGCGTTGTTAAATCCAGCTGGTAGTGAGCTTGTAACTGCGAGAGCACCTCGCTCCCAAACCATCCTTGCCGGTTCTCCATAAAGCTATGGAGCGAACGAAGGATGAGGAGAATGCATGAACCTGACAGATCCGGTAGCAGATTTTTTAACACGCATCCGCAATTCCATCCGTGCCCGTCATCAGAAGTTGGATGTACCGGCTTCGCGCCTTAAAGGTGAGATTGCCCGCATTCTCAAAGAAGAGGGGTACATTGCGAACTACAAGGCTACTGAGGAAGACGGCCATGCAGTGATTCGCGTGTATTTAAAGTACGGTGCCAATAATGAAGCAGCCATCCGCGATCTGCACCGTATTTCTCGTCCAGGTTGCCGGGTCTACATCGGACGCGATGAAATCAAGCGTGTGCAAGGTGGACTGGGCATTTGTATCTTGACGACCCCGCGGGGTGTTATGACCGGTCGTCAAGCCCGACGCGAGGGTGTAGGCGGCGAGCTTATTTGCGAGGTCTGGTAAAGATTTACGCTTTGTTTTTGAAGAGGTCTTTCAAGTATCAGCAGTTGCAAGGATCTGAAGATCAGACATAGCTTAGCCTGTTTTTACAATTTGAAGGACAAGTAGATAGCACAGAGGCTGCAGTGGAACGTAAACCGGAGACCGGTGTACGAGACTCGCAAGCCCTAAAGGATTAGAACCATGTCACGTATCGGAAGACAACCTATACCGCTACCGGTCGGGGTAAAGTACACCGTTGAAGGCAACACGCTGAGAGTGGAAGGGCCGCGAGGAAAAGTACAGCAACCGATTCCGGCGGGGATTCAACTGGAAACACGTGACGGCTATATTCATGCAGTCCGCCAGGATGATTCGCAAGCAGCTATCCATGGGTTAACGCGTGCCCTGGTGTTCAATGCCGTAGAGGGTGTGACAAAGGGATGGTCGAAAGATCTGGACATTGTCGGCATCGGGTACCGTGTAGAGCTCAAGGGCAAAGAGATGGTGGTATTCACTCTCGGCTACTCGCACCAAATTGAATTCCCCTTGCCTACAGGTATTACTGCGGCAGTAGACGCCAAGCAGACGCATTTGACTATCTCCGGCATTGATCGGCAGAAAGTCGGCCAGGTAGCAGCAGACATGCGCTCACTACGCAAGCCAGACCCGTACAAAAACAAGGGTGTCCGTTATACAGGCGAGAAGTTGAAGAAGAAGGCCGGCAAGACCGGTTCCAAGTAACAGCTACCGAACGGGGCTATAAAACAGCTCCGCTACTAGGAAGGGCATCATGATTCCCACATTGAAGCGCAATGCAGTTCGCCAACGTATTCACTCCCGTATTCGCCGCAAGGTACACGGCACAGTCACTCGCCCCCGATTGAACGTATATCGCTCGTTGAACCATATTTATGCGCAGATCATAGATGACAACCAGGGTGCGACACTTGCTTCCGCATCCACAGTAACGACCAAGTTGAAAACCGGCGGCAACCTTGAAGCCGCCAAGGAAATCGGTAGATTGGTAGCCGAGCGCGCGCAAGAGCAAGGCATCAAAAAAGTGGTCTTTGATCGAGGTGGATATCTCTACCATGGTCGTATCAAGGCACTTGCCGAAGCTGCACGCGAAGCAGGGCTTGAGTTTTAATTGGAACAGTTGCAATCTGAGCAGGAAAGAATTGAGGCGGCAATGGCAATGCTGAACAAAAAGCTTGATGCGGGGCAGTACAACCTGAAAGATCAAGTAGTGGCGATCAATCGCGTGACCAAGGTAGTCAAGGGCGGCAAAAACATGTCGTTCGCGGCGCTGGTTGTTGTGGGTGATCCGGCTTCGGGTGTTGTAGGCTACGGCTCGGGTAAAGCAAAAGAGGTGCCGCAGGCAATTCGCAAGGGCATTGAATCTGCTAAAAAGAATCTGGTCCGCATCAACCTGACAGAAACAACGATCCCGCACCAGGTGCTGGGCCGCTTCGGCTCAGGGCATGTGCTGCTGAAACCTGCGCCGGAAGGTACCGGGGTTATTGCCGGCGGGGCAGTGCGTGCGGTGATGACATCAGCCGGAGTGCAAAATGTACTGAGTAAAAGCCTGGGTTCAGCAAATCCGCACAATGTAATCAAGGCCACATTCGACGCATTGATCCAGTTACGGGATCGTGCTGAAGTTGCTGCGCTGCGCGGCAAGACAGTTGAGGAACTTTAGCCATGACAGAACAGCCCCAAGCCAAGCCCATGATGCGTATTCAGTACTACCGGTCTATGATCCAGGCACCTGTAAAGCACAAGACTGTAGTGAAAGGGTTAGGTTTCACGCGTTTGCAGCAAGTGGTTGAGCGTGAAGACACTCCTTCAATCCGCGGTATGGTGAAAAAGATCCCGCACCTGGTACGAATTCTGCAATCGTAAGCAAGTCGTAAACGAGAACATGCCACGAATG
The DNA here is from genome assembly GCA_964236655.1 of uncultured Acidobacteriaceae bacterium. GTDB lineage: Bacteria > Acidobacteriota > Terriglobia > Terriglobales > Acidobacteriaceae > EB88. The sequence continues at coordinate 4,162 of CAXSFX010000001.1, forward strand.
TGGCCGTAAGCCGCAGATGCGGTTTGCAATTAGCGAGTCGGTTTTCACAACCGGCGTTTAGCGAGGGAATCATGAATTTATCGAATCTGCGAGCACCTGCAAAAGCAAATCGAAACAAGAAGCGTGTAGGCCGCGGTATGGGCTCCGGTCACGGCAAGACTTCAACCCGCGGCCATAAGGGTCAAGGTTCACGTTCGGGTTCCAGCCTGATGCGCGGTTTTGAGGGCGGCCAGATGCCGCTGCATCGTCGACTGCCGAAGCGCGGTTTTACCAATATATTTCGTACCGAGTACACCGTGTTGAATTTGGACCGTTTGGCGGAGATGGGTGAATCTGAGCTAACGCTGGATCGCTTGCTGGCACTGGGTTTTTTGAAACGTCGCAAGGAGCTCTTGAAAGTTTTGGGCAACGGAGAGCTGACAAGTGCTATTACCGTTCACGCGCACAAATTTTCAAAGTCTGCTCAAGAGAAGATCGAAGCAGCCGGTGGCCAGGCTATCCTGATCGGCTAATCGTTAGAGAGGGCAGCAGTATGACGCTGCCCTGTACTCTAGTACCAGTAGGCTCTGTACTATGAAGCCTGCCAACACTTACGAGAGCTGGGCCACCACATGCTTGAGAAATTTCTCAACATCTTCCGCATTCCTGAACTGCGTAACCGAATTCTATTTACGTTCGGCATGCTGGCTGTATATCGTCTCGGCTCGTACATCCCCATTCCCGGTATCAACACTGCAGCTCTTGCCAGCTTTTTCAATCACCAGAGTGGATCCCCGCTTGGCCTAGTGGATTTGTTCAATGGCGGCAACTTGCGCCGCATGACGGTTTTCGCTCTCGGCATCATGCCTTACATTACGGCCTCTATTATCTTTCAGCTGCTAACCGTGGTGTATGAGCCGTTGGCGCGACTACAGAAAGAAGGCGAATCGGGGCGGCGCAAGATTACGCAGTGGACCCGCTATGTCACAATCCTCCTGGGTATTGTGCAGTCTACGGCGATTGCGATTGCACTGTCACACGGCTCAGGCGGGCAGCAGATCGTGCTGCATCCCGGTATAGGTTTCATCTTCATTACTGTGATGACCTTGACCACCGGAACCGCTTTCATCATGTGGCTGGGTGAGCAGATCACAGATCGCGGTATCGGCAACGGCATGAGTCTGCTGATCTTCTCAGGTATCGTGGTTGGATTGCCGCGTGCCGTTATTGAGCTGGTCGAGACTGCACGGGGTGAAAAGTTCGGAGTCTTTACGATTCCAGCGCTGGTACTGCTGGTAATTGCCATGGCGCTGCTGGTAGCTTTTATCGTTTATGTTGAGCGCTCCGAGCGCCGTGTACCGGTGCAGTATGCCAAGCGTATCGTAGGCCGTCGCATGATGGGCGGTCAATCCACCCATTTGCCCCTCAAGGTCAACTCCGGCGGCGTAATGCCGGTCATCTTTGCTTCTTCCATTTTGGCGGCTCCATTGCTATTCGGGCAGGCGCAGTTCGTCAAAAATTCCGCCGTTCTCACGCGTATCTTTGATTCCCTGCGTGCGGGTGAGCCCTGGTATGTACTGCTGAATAGCGCTGCCATCATCTTCTTTGCATACTTCTACATCTCCATTGTGTTTCGTCCGGATGATATTGCCGATAATATGCGTAAGTACGGCGGCTTTATACCCGGTGTTCGCCCCGGCAAGCGTACCTCCGATTACATCAACGGCATTTTGACGCGGCTTACCCTGGTCGGGGCAATCTACCTGATCCTGATTTCACTGGTACCGCAAATTTTGATTTCAGGAATCCATTTCAATCATTTGCCCTTTATCGGCGGTTTCTTTGAACACTTGCCGCTCTGGATGACAAATGGGCTGGGCTTTAACTTCTACTTCGGCGGCACATCACTTCTTATCGTCGTTGGTGTAGCTATGGATACGGTGAACCAGGTAGAGTCGCAGCTGATTATGCGCCATTACGATGGTTTCTCGACCAAAACCCGGGTACGTGGAAGGCGGTCCTGGTAGGTTGGCTGATATAAAACATGGATTTCAACCTGGACCGATCTTGTTGATGGGAGCTCCGGGTGTCGGTAAGGGGACCCAGGCCAAAGAGTTGATGGCACGTTGGCACATACCGCAGGTTTCAACTGGAGATTTGCTCCGCGCCAACGTAGCGGCGGGCACCGCTGAAGGGCAGCAAGCCAAGCAGTTAATGGATGCGGGGCAACTGGTACCGGATGACTTGGTAAATCGCATGGTCAAGGCTCGCTTGGCGGAGCCCGATGCCGGTTCCGGTTATATTTTGGATGGCTATCCCCGGACCCTGGCCCAGGCAGAATGGCTCGATAAGACACTTGGGCAGGAAGCCGCCGGGCTCCCTGTAGTTGCTGTCTCAATCCGTGTCGGGTATGATCAGCTTTTACGCCGTATTACCGGTCGACGCATCTGTCCGGTGGATGGCAGTATCTACAACATCTACCTGCAGCCCCCGATGCGAGAAAATATCTGCGATCGGGACGGCGCTACGCTACAACGCAGGGATGATGATTCAGAAGAAGTATTTACGGGTCGCATGCGAGCCTACGAGGAGCAAACGGCTCCCGTTGTGGAACACTATCGCATGTTGCATCGGGTAATGGATGTAGATGGCTCCGGACGGCCGGAAGAAATATCAGTACGTCTTGAACAGGCTGTATACCAGCTGAGAGGAAGCACCAAGTAGGAATGGCAGTCATGCTCAAGACCGGGGAAGAAATTGCCCGTATGCGCCGCGCAGGCGGCGTTGTTCGTGAGCTGCTGGAAGCGGTGCGTCCCCATGTCAAACCCGGCGCAACAACCATGGATCTGGAGTCAGTGGCAGTGACCAAGGTCAGGGAGCTGCGTGTCACGCCTGCATTCAAGGGTTACCGGGGCTTTCCATGTGTTCTATGTACCAGCGTGAATAATGAGGTTGTACACGGCATTCCCTCAGCATCCAGAGTATTACGCGAGGGCGACATTGTTTCCATCGATACGGGCGTGGTCATTGAAGGGTACTACGGCGACTCGGCTACTACAATTGCAGTAGGGGAGCTGCTGGACGACAAGGCGAGTCGCCTGCTGGCTGCTACGGAAGCGTCTCTGACGGCAGGTATCAATGCTGTGACACAAGGCGCGACATTGGGCGACATCGGCGCAGCTGTACAGCAACTCGTTGAGAAAGCCGGTTTCAGCATTGTTCGTGAGTTTGTAGGCCATGGTATCGGAACGCATTTGCACGAAGACCCCCAAGTGCCGAACTACGGGCGACGCGGTCGAGGCATGAAGATGCAGCCGGGAATGGTGTTTTGCATCGAACCGATGGTAAACGCGGGTAAAGCCGCGGTACAGGTGCTTGGTGACGGTTGGACGGCAGTAACTGTCGATGGAAGCCTAAGCGCGCATTTTGAGCATACAGTTGCAGTCACTGCCAATGGAGTGGAGATTTTGACGCTTTAGCAAGGTAGGTACAGGGAAGAAGGTCTCGGTCCGGTGACAAGCCGGCAGGGGCGGATTGGGATACGGGTGTCAAAGGAAGATGCAATTGAGGTAATGGCAACGGTGGTTGAGACGTTGCCGAACGCGATGTTCAAAGTGGAGCTTGAAAATAAGCACCAGGTTCTGGCTCATGTCTCAGGGCGTATGCGGAAGAATTTCATTCGCATCCTGCCGGGTGATAGGGTTGCCGTGGAATTGAGTCCATACGATTTGACGCGCGGACGAATCGTCTACCGCTACAAATAGTCGGGCTGATAGGAAGAGGAAAGCAATGAAAGTTCGTGCATCGGTAAAAAAGATTTGTGACAAGTGCAAGGTTATCCATCGTCGCGGAGTAGTTCGTGTAATTTGCGAAGTTGCCAAGCACAAGCAGCGGCAGGGCTAGGTTCCCGACCGCCGGAGTTTCCATAGCCGGCGCAAACGCACACGAGTCAGAGGCGAGTTCGCTCCAGGCACAATTTAGAGAGCGTGCGATGAACCTTTGGGATCGTTTCATTGAGACTGATCTGTAAATTTCAGTCGAAACCGCCTAAACCGGAGTCACTCCGGGCAGGCAATCAAGAGGTACATATGGCACGTATAGCCGGCGTCGATCTGCCCAATAACAAGCAGACCCGCATTGCACTTACCTACATTTACGGCATCGGGGATCCGCGCGCGCTGCGCATCCTGACCAAAGCCGGCATTGATCCATTCCGCAAGCTCGCTACCTTGAGCGAAGACGAAATCAACCAAATTCGTCAAGTAATCGAGCAGGAAGGCGGCATCGAAGGCGACTTGCGCAAGGAAGTCTCGATGAACATCAAGCGGCTTATCGATATTCAGAGCTACCGCGGACTACGCCACCGTCGTAACCTGCCTGTACGCGGGCAGCGTTCGCATACCAATGCGCGTACTCGCAAGGGACCGCGTAAAGGTACAGTAGCCGGTAAGAAAAAGGTGACCAAGTAATGGCAAAGGCACAGAAGAAAGCAGCCGGCGGCAGCGCCAAAGCGGGTAAGAACAAGAAGTTCAAAAAGCGTGAACGCAAGAATGTACCCTTTGGTTTAGTGCACATCCAGGCGACATTTAACAACACGATCGTGACTATCACGGACGGTCAGGGAAATACCCTGTCGTGGAAGAGCTCCGGTTCGCTCGGCTTCCGCGGATCACGTAAAGGGACACCATTTGCGGCGCAGCAAGCCGCACAGAATGCGGCAAACCAGGCGCGGGATCATGGGTTACGTTCGGTTGACGTACGTGTTTCAGGGCCGGGGTCCGGACGTGAGTCCGCAGTGCGGGCACTGGCTGCAGCCGGAATCGATGTGCGCTCCATCCGTGACGTTACGCCGATCCCGCACAATGGTTGCCGTCCTCCCAAGCGTCGCAGGGTGTAGGCCGAGTTCATGCAACAGACACCCTTGTACTTTGTATATGGGTATCTAGTCAGTACGGCCATGATTGTGGTTGGAGCCACGTGGAGCTTTAGCCCGGCCAAATTTATAAAGGTGTATCGCAGGATTGTTCCTTTTGAGAGGGTGGCGAAAGGGACGGATTGGGAGAAGCCTTTCAGAAGTATCACAGGCCGCGCGATTGGGTTTCTGATTGCTGCCTGGGGTTTATGGATTGTGCTGCTGCTGTCAGCTCAACTCATACGGCTTCATTACCATCTAAAAGAAACGAGCGATCAGCAGGCGCTCTCAACAAAGATTCAACAGGGACCGGGATGGAACGCCGTCCAATCGGCGCGTAAACCGGTCGTCCTCTGAACCAGGGAGATCCAAGTGGCACGTTATACCGGAGCTGTATGCCGCCTTTGCCGTCGCGAAGGCATGAAGTTGTTTTTGAAAGGCACGCGCTGCTTTTCTGACAAGTGCGCCATAGAAAAACGCAATTTTGCTCCCGGCCAGCACGGGCGGGATCGTAAAGCCAAGATCGTCGGTTATGGCCTGCAGTTGCGTGAAAAGCAAAAGGCCAAGCGCATCTACTTCGCGCTTGAAGGTCAGTTCCGTTCGTACTATGAGAAGGCTACGAACTCGCAGGGCAATACCGGTGCAATCTTGCTCCAGCAATTGGAGAGGCGCCTGGACAATGTCGCTTTCCGTCTAGGGTATGCCAGCTCGCGCCGCCAGGCTCGGCAGATTGTGCGCCATGGTCACCTTGAAGTGAATGGCCGCAAAGTCAATATTCCTTCCTTCCAGGTGTCTGTGGGCGATGAAATCAGAATTCGTCCCAGTGCGTCCAAGTTTCAGATCATTGAAACAGCACGCGAGTTCGCCTCGCACCAACCCACACCCGTCTGGCTGCAAATCAATGCTGCTGAGCTGTCGGGCAAGATCATGGCGCTGCCGCGTCGTGAAGACATTCAGCTGCCGGTCAATGAACAGCTGATTGTGGAACTGTACTCGAAGTAGTTTCACAGGTTAGTAGCAGCTATATGGTGGCATATTCTTGCTTGAATCAAGGGATGTGCCATACAGCAGTTCTAAGCCGTGTAGACAATTTTAGATTTTGTATCACCGTGTAGAACCGAGCAGAATGCTTCGCAAGGCTACACAAGGAGAGCACTATGTTGTGGAGAGGTTTTCAGCGCCCCAAGCGGCTTCAAGTCGATACCGAAACACTTACCGACCGTTACGGCAAGTTCAGTGCGCAGCCGTTTGAGCGCGGTTTCGGCACTACCATCGGCAACTCGTTACGTCGTACATTGCTCAGTTCCATTGAAGGCGCAGCAGTTACCGCAGTCAAGATTGAAGGCGTGCTGCATGAATTCCAGTCCATCACCGGTGTCGTCGAAGATGCAACGGACATCATCCTGAACCTGAAACAGGTACCGTTCAAGCTGAGCGGCGACGGGCCGAAAGCCCTATACCTGCGTGTGGAAGAGCCCGGTGTTGTGACATCAGGCATGATTGAGGCCGACGGCGATGTAGAAATTCTTGATCGTGACGTGTACATCGCAACTGTTAGTGAAGGCGGCAAGCTCGATATGGAAATGCGCCTCAAGCGTGGGCGCGGCTACATCTCGGCGGATCGGAATTTTGATCAAGACCTCGGCATCGGCTTCATGCCGATTGACTCTGTCCATTCACCGGTGCGCAAGGTCAACTATGCAGTCGAAGCGGCACGTCTCGGTCAAATCACGGATTATGACAAGCTCACGCTTGAAGTCTGGACCAATGGGTCTGTAGTTCCTGCTGATGCTGTTGGACTTGCGGCGAAGCTGCTCAAGGATCACATGAGCATCTTCATCAACTTCGAGGAAGAAATTGAGCTTGAAGGCCATATGGACGACCGCAATGGCTTGCTGCGCAATGACAATCTGAATCGCTCGGTCGAAGAGCTTGAGCTTAGCGTTCGTTCCTACAATTGCCTGAAGAATGCAAACATTCAGTCCATCGGTGAGCTTGTACAGAAGACTGAAGCCGAGATGCTGAAAACCAAGAACTTCGGTCGCAAGTCGCTGAACGAGATCAAGGAAATACTCGCGCAGATGGGCTTGTCACTCGGCATGAAGATCGACGACCAGGGGAATGCTGTACCGGGTCCGACCAGCATCCTGCCGTCGCAGCAACTGGCCGCAGCGCAGTACAGCCGCTTTGACGACGAGGAAGATGAAATTCTCGATGATGAAGGCGATATGACATTGCAGAATGAGCCGGAGAACTTCTAACCACGTATTTTGGTCCTTCGTTTCGTCGATGATGATTTAGATAAGCGTCATCCTGAGCAAAGCGAAGGACCTGCTTTTCCGCAGCACCTATCCACACCAAGTTCGCACCATAAGAGAGACCGCCATGCGCCATCGCAAAGCAGGATTCAAGCTCGGACGCAAGACGCCGCACCGCAGGGCACTTCTCCGCAATCTGACCACATCCATTCTTATGGAAGACCGTGTCGAGACTACAGTTACCAAGGCAAAAGCTGTGCGTCCGCTCGTTGAAAAAATGATCACCCTGGGCAAGAAGGGTGATTTGCACTCGCGTCGCCAGGCTTTGGCTTTCCTGATGACCCGTAAGTCTGTCACCCGGTTGTTCGACACAGTGGCACCCCGTTATGGTGACCGCCAGGGCGGTTACCTGCGCATCGTGCGTACCGGCTTCCGCAAGGGCGATGGTGGTGAAACTGCGCTGATTGAGTTGCTGGGTGCCGAGCAGGTACTTGACGAAAAGCGTCAGAAGCGTGCAGAAGCCCGCGAGAAGCGCCGCGCAGAGATGCAGGCTGCCATGGCTGCACAAGGCCCCACCCCAGGTACTGAAGGCGAAGAGCCGCAGCAGTAAGCGGCTCTAGCGGTTTTGAGCGGGCAAGTCCCGAGGTAAAGTGACGGTCCCATTATCTGGAACTTTAACTGTGATTGCAGCGGCATTTAGGTAGCGGCTCATGATTTCGGGCTGTTTCCATGACAGGTCCCAACCGTCACGAATGGCTACAGCTTTATACTCACCTGCTGCCAAGCCGTTAATGCTCCAGGTACCGTCAGAATCGCTCTCATCCTGCCCATAAAAGTTTTCCATGTTCCTGTTTTCTGGAATCAGGACAATCATCACACCGGCCTCCGGTGTGCCTTGGCTGTTGATAACCCGGCCTGACACTGTGCTTTTGAAACGTGTGACCGTTGCGGCTAGAACCACTGGGTCCATGCCCACCTGCACTGCATGGCCCTTAGTAACCGAGGCCCCACTGGCCGCCACGCCTGTCACTTTCAAGTCGGCACCCAGGTCAAGCTGGTACTCGCCTCCAGACACTACAGTATGAAAGCTTCCGTCACTTGCCGGAGCGGTCTCAACCGCCTGTTGTGGCCGGCCTCCAAACCTGCCTTGTCTTCCCGAGAAACCTATCCGGGTAGAACCTGCTTCTTCTGACGGAATCATACGCAGGCGCAAGCCCGTAGGCAGGGCGCTGCCGTCAGCCATCGCCAGTTTTCCAGTCAACTCTACCGGGGCCGCAGGTTGGGACAATGCGGGAAGGGTTTTGCTTTGCGTCAGGTCTACCGCTGTTCCCGGCCGGCTCCCCAGCTCATATACTCCCGGTGCAACGGCAATGTCTGCTGTACCGCCGCCACCACTTATGCGATCCAAGAACGAAACACCGGGATACGTGGAAAGTAGACTGTCGAAAGCCGGCTTGTTGAGCGCAGTATTTACTGAATTGCCCCCTTGCAAAGGGATTTGCACGTGAACCGCGTGTACGGCTCCCAGCGTTACGTTTACCTGTGCAGTGTCACCGTAATGAAGCTGAATCGGCTCGGCTGCGGCAGAGGAGTCGCCATTTTCAAAGAAGGTGATGGGATAGGCTACGTCCAGCGGGCCGTTTCCCTCGGACTGGCCCGCACCTTCAGCGATCCATGGCCGCGCGCTTACTGCCACGTAGTATGTTCCCGGCGCAAGCGAGTCAAACTCATAGGTCGGATCGCCCTCTCGCAGGAATGTTGTTCGCATCATGTGGACGGCACCCGTGCCATCCAGTCCGTGCATAAATAAACTGACGTTGGCGGATTGAACCGGGTCCCCGGAACTGTCGAGCACGCGACCTGTAATGGTGGCATATGGCAGCATTGTGAAACGAATGCCTGTAGCCGGCGGCTTGCCCGCGCCCACAACAACAGCGGCAAAGAAATCGCCATGCTGGTCAAAATTGCCGGTGAGGTAACCGCGCCGCGCGGCACGGAGTCGATATTTGCCTGCATGCAGTCCGGTGAAGTGGAAGCTACCGTCAAGGCCGGTTGTAATATCGGCCGCAGGACTGCCGGGCTGCGCGCCTTCCACCGGTTCAAGGCTTACCGTAGCGCGTGCTATTGGATTCCCGTTATGGGCATCGACGATGCGACCGTCTGTAGAAAACGTCTGCCCCAACACGATGCTCGTCGGCAGCAGCAGCCCTATCCATACCAGTCGCCCTATCATGGACTATTCTCAGCGCCGACAGGCAGGCTCAAAAATCCTGAGAGTGCAGCCTGGGTCGTCCCATTTGCAGTGACAGTGACACGCACCCCTGTGAGCTGCGGTAAAACTCCCGGCTCTCGAAAGGCAAGGGTGCGCCGTGAAGCGGTTGCCACTACCAGGTAGTCCCCCGGCGGCATGTTGCCGAAGCCTGCCGAGCCGGTCACCGTCCCTGTGCGTCCCACGCCACCTGGGCTCAGCGGTACCAGCTGCACCGTACAGGAGCGCGCGGCAAGCTCACCTTCCAGTACGACATTGATGGTGCCCGCACCCTGGCCGAAACTGACCGTGAAGGTCGGCAGCGTGCCCGGCGCTACTGTAATCGGATTTGTAAACAGGTCCACGCCGCCGCTCCCAAGCGCCGCAAGGTAGCCTCCGCTTACTGAAGGTGCTGATACCCAGTATTGTCCCGGCGGCACTGCCGTACGCAGGGTAGCGGTGCCGCTGGCGGGATCAAACAGCACGGGCTCTTGATGGATAGGCTGCTCCGGCGCATCGGCAGGGATCAGGGTGAGGGAGTTCAGTTGCGGCGTGTTCCCCTGGGAACTATCAGGATTCTGATCGGAACCATGGCCGACAACGCCCTCTTGTACGGCAATGGACAACCCCGAAACCGGCGCTCCCTCTACATGAAAAGGCAGCTCACTTGAGCTCGCCTGGCGGCCTGCGGTGCTCAGCACGTAGCTGCCGTTCGGCAGTTCCGTGACAAGCATTTCATTGTGCCGGTCGAACCTCGGTGCCCAGTTCACAAAGCCATTCCCGTTGATCTCAAAAGAGCGCGGGCGCGCATCACCCTGTACCCGCACCGCAACCGGATAAAACGGTACACGAGCCAACCGCAGTCGCGCCTCAACCGTCTGCCCCGGCGCTGGAGAAAGCATGTTTGCCGAACGGATGTCTCCAACATCAGGTGCCCAGGCAGGCGCGTAGCCTGATCGGATCTCGGAGGGAGCGTTGCCTTCCGGCATGGGATCTACGGAAGCTTCTGCATGAAGTAGAAAATTGCCTGCTGCCAGGTTTCCGAAGAGGAAGCTGCCATCGCTACGCACGGCTATATTCTGCAACATCTGCCAGTGGCGGTGACCATCCATCACCTGCTCACCATAAAGCGAGACGTGCATACCCACAGGAGAGTCGCTATCCGGCAGCAGCAGCTGCCCATGAATGGTTGCCGCCGGCTCCAGGAGCAGTGTTTGCAAAGGCGTGTCGGCGGCAAGGTGGACAACGCTTGTTGCAAACTGCTGGCCCGTTAAAGGATCGAAATACCCGGGGCGATGATAGTTGAGACTTGCCGTGCCGACTGGAACAGCAGAAAACTGGAAGCGGCCGGTGTTGTCAGTCAGCACGCCTGAGCCGCCTACGGCTAATTGCACCAAGACACGCGCAATGGGATGGTGTGTTGTGCTGTCAACCACCTCACCGCGCAGGGCTACAGTTTGCTGGGCCTGCGCCCCTGCCGCAGCCACAAGTGTCCAAAGCGTAATCCATTGAGGCAAGAACCCAGGCACGAGTACCTCTGCTACTGAAGAACGGAATGCTGCTTTGGACGTCCAAACGGGGGCAAACGTCATTTGTTCTATTCGACGTGGTAATTGGGGGCCTCGCGGGTGATGATGACGTCATGCACATGGCTCTCGCGCAACCCGGCGTTTGAGATGCGGACGAAGCGCGCATTCTGCTTCAACTCCGCGATGGTGCTGCATCCCAGGTAGCCCATGCCGGAGCGCAAGCCCCCCACCAGCTGGTGCACCATAGCCTCCAGCGGCCCACGATGCGGCACGCGCCCCTCAATACCCTCGGGCACGAACTTGGCCAGGCGGTTTCCGCTGCTTCGCTCGCGGTCTACATCGACGACGCCCTCAGCGCGGGTAGGTGCGGTCTCAAGGTCGCGCGAGCTCTGGAAGTAGCGCTCGCCCGAACCCTGCGCCATGGCCGATAGTGACCCCATGCCGCGATATGCCTTGAAAGTCCGCCCCTGGTAGAGAATTACCTCGCCGGGGCTCTCGTCGACCCCGGCAAACAGCGAGCCGATCATGATCGAATCCGCCCCGGCGGCAATCGCCTTGGTCAGGTCACCCGAGTACTTGATGCCGCCATCGGCAATGATGGGGATGTCGCGCTCGCGGCCCGCACGGTAAGCTTCAGAGATAGCGGTAATCTGCGGCATACCCGCACCGGTGACCATGCGCGTGGTGCAGATGGAACCCGGTCCGATGCCGACTTTAACCGCATCGGCCCCGGCGTCCATCAGCGCCAACGCGCCTTCATACGTTGCGACATTGCCGGCCAGCAGATCTACATCGGGGAAGTGCTTCTTGATCTGTCGCACCGCCTCAAGCACGCGCGAGGAGTGCCCATGCGCGGAGTCGATCGAAAGCGTATCGCACAATTCTTTGACCAGTTCCCCGGCGCGCTCCAGGTAGTCGCCGGTAGCGCCGATGGCCGCGCCTACACGCAGGCGACCCTGGTCGTCCTTGGACGCGTTTGGGTACTTCAGCTTTTTCTGGATGTCTTTGACAGTGATGAGGCCCTTGAGCTCGTAAGCATCGTTGACCACCAGCAGTTTTTCAACGCGGTGGTCGTGCAGGATGGCTTCGGCGTCTTCAAGCGTGGTGCCGACCGGGACCGTGATCAGGTCCTTCTTCGTCATCACCTGCGAAACAGGAATATCCGTCCGGGTTTCAAACCGTAGATCGCGGTTGGTCAGGATGCCAACCAGCCGCTTGCCCTGCGTTACCGGGACGCCTGAAATCTTGTAGCGCCGCATGACTTCAAGGGCGTCGGCGATAAGCTGATCCGGCGAAATCGTAACCGGGTCCACGATCATGCCGCTCTCCGAACGCTTGACCTTGTCAACCTCAGCGGCCTGCTGCGCAATGGACAGGTTGCGATGGATGATGCCGAGGCCACCCTGCTGCGCCATGGCAATAGCTAGCCGCGACTCGGTCACAGTGTCCATGGCGGCAGAAAGCAGCGGCGTGTTCAGGGTGATTTTGCGGGTGAGGCGGGTCTCGGTCGAAACCTGGTTTGGGACAACTTCAGAAAAGGCGGGGATGAGAAGCACATCGTCAAATGTGAGTGCTTCCGGAATTGTGGATTCAATCATGGGTGAAGATACCGCGCGCGCCGGGGAGTGCTCAGGCTGCGCAACCTTCGCCCTAGTGTAGCAAGCTTGAACGAGATAACCGCGCCACGCGGCGTTGCCCAGCCATAAGCGGGCGATGTTCATGCGAGAACGATCTCATGGATTTGGACCATTGTGACCATTCGGCATCATTTGAAGATGTCGGCAACCTCCTTGCAGGCGTCCCTTTTTCTATAACTTCTGCCCTGGATTGTCCCGAACTGGGAATACCACAAAATGCAAACACAGATTTGCCGTGATAATCACGAAGCAATCCATATACTCAGCCGCAGCACGTTCCATGTGCCCGGACACAAATCATGTCACCCAATCAAACGATGACGACTGCTCCTGCGGCAGCGCTCCCTGCGATAGAAGCAGAAGCCGCGGTCACAGCCTCGCATACTTCACGCTATTACCGGCCTGAGCTTGACGTACTGCGCTGCCTCGCCTTCTTTCTTGTCTTCTCCTCGCACGCTCTTCCTTTTCCGCATTATGCGTCTGCGTTTCGCCCCCTCTACGCCATCCAGGAAGGTGTCTCGGGAGGCGTTCCACTTTTCTTCATTCTTACTTCATTCCTCATCACAGAACTTCTCTTGCGTGAGCAGGAAGCCACCGGCACCATCCACATCAAGGCCTTCTACGTGCGCCGTATCCTGCGTATCTGGCCCTTGTACTTTCTCGCCCTTACCCTTGCCTTCCTGCTCCCGCATGTCGTCCACAGCTTTGACCCGATCGGTGCCTATATCGCGCCTTTCGTGTTTCTCACCGGCAACCTGGTCATCATTCACCATGGCTGGTTTCACAATCCCATGCTCACGCCCCTCTGGAGCACCCCGGTCCAGGAGCAGTTCTACCTGCTGTGGCCGTTATTCGTATTCCGGTGGGGCCGTCGCGGCATCCTCCGCATCATCGCAGTCCTGCTGCCGCTCGCCTGGCTTGCAGACTACGCTATACCTGCCATGCACGGCACGCGCAGCCCTGACCTGTGGTGCAACAGCATCAATCAATTCCAGTTTTTCGCACTTGGTTCGGCGCTCGCCCTCTACATGCATCGCCGTTCTTTCAAGCTCTCCCTGGCATCCCGCCTGCTTCTCTTTGCCGGGGGTGCCGGGGCATTCTTTGTCTCAGGCACGCCTTTTCATTTCATCAATGACTTCATACCCTCCACCCCTGCTTACACCCTGGCAGGCTACCTGTCACTCGATACAGGCTGCGTGCTGCTCTGCCTTGCTTTTCTCGGCGCTTCCATGCCTCCCATCACACGGCCACTCATGTATCTGGGCAAGATCTCCTTCGGGATGTACATCTTCCACTACGCCATCCTGTCGATTGTGGCTGCCGGGGTTAAAAAGAAGCTGCATCTCGCCGCTCCTGTTCAACTCACTCTCATCTACGTTCTTACCGCTGCCCTGGCTATCCTGGTTGCTTCAATCTCTTACCGCTTTTTTGAAACTCCATTTCTTCGCCTCAAAAGTCGCTTCACTTTCATACGCTCCCGCCCAACCTAGAGCGAACAGGGTAGATGTTTTCATCAGCTTGGCCGTTCCAGAGCGAACCGGTCTTGTGTCCGCACATAATCCGCACGTAGTCCGAGCCTGCCATGCGCCCCACAGCTTGCAGCTTTCCGGGAAATTCTTTATCTGGCCGCATAGCTATCGAAATAACCCACTACGCCCGCTCAAGCCCTTTACGCAGGATCATCAGGTATCGGTCAAGCGACTGCTCCAGCTGCCTATATAGAAACGCGTGGTACTCCAAACGATTATCGTTCAGTTGCACGGCAGCCAGGCACCCATGGTATGCCGGTCGGTCTTCCGGCAGAATCACGACCGGCGGGTAACCGGCACGCAGCAGAAGCAGATTCATAAGCAGCCTGGCGGTACGGCCGTTCCCATCTGAAAACGGGTGCACGGTGACAAGGGCTTCATGGGCATTGAAGGCTGCTTCAGGGTTGAGAGCCATGGTTGCAAGCGAAGCCGTGAGATCGCCCATGCGTGCCGGGATTTCAGCCGGGGATGGCAGCAGCAACGGCGAGCCGGAGATAAGGCGTTGCCGGGCACTGTACCGGCCGGCCTCCTCCGGGTCTATCCTTTGCAGCACCAGCCGGTGCAGGTTGCGAATGTCCATCTCACGCACCGACTCAACGCTTTTCGCAAGCTGCCGCATGTACAGCAAAGCATCCCGATGTCCTTGTGCCTCCAGGTGGTCCTTGAGCGGTTTGCCGCTAACCGTAAAACCTTTCTCCAGCACAATTGCTGTCTCACTACGCGTAAGCGTGTTGCCTTCAAGCGCATTCGAGCTGTAGGTCAGCTCCACGTCATACCAGGCATCAAGCGCCGCTAGGCTCGGGGCCGAGAGAGGTCGCAAGGCGTCAAGTGCCGCCTTTTTCTCGGAAATGCTGTCTGGTGGTGGCGAAGACATGGCTACCCAAATCTATACCGCGCAAAGCCATGTTGAGGCCTATTGCGGCCGCTCAAGCGCGAACCGGTCTTGTGTCCGAACGTAATCCGCGCCGGCCATGCGGCCTACAGCCTGCAGTTTGTCAGGCGCAATGTGCAGCCCTGGCTCCAGTACTTCATCGGCGATGTGGAAGCGAAGCACTTCGCCCAGCACGAGGTAACCCCCCTGCGGTAATGCGCTCACCTCCACAATCTGCCGGAGTTTGCATTCCATTTGGATTTGCGCTTCTGCCACACGCGGGGCGCGTACCAATTCGCCGGGCAGCGCGGTCAGTCCGGCCAAGATAAATTCATCTTCACTTGCGGGTAGCTGGGCAGCGGTCCGGTTCATGGCTTTTGCGAGCGGCTCTGAGACGATGTTGACAACGAACTCGCCCGTGGCACGGATGTTCTCAAGAGTATCCTTGGTAGCGCGTAGGCCGTCCTTGGCTTCGCGTATGCCGGGGCAAAAACAGATAATGGGAGGGTTGGCGCAGACGGCGGTAAAGAAGGAGTATGGTGCCAGGTTGCGCGCGCCGTTTGCATCCACCGTAGAAACCCACGCAATAGGCCTCGGCACGATGGAACCTGAAAGCAGCTTGTAGTTGTCGCCGGAGCTCAGGGAGGCGGTATCGAAAGTTTGCATGTGCATCCCTCTGACCCTATCAGCCGGAAGTGCCTTTATCGTTCACGCTGTAACAGGGTTTTACCTGCTGCTTGTCTCCATGAAAGCTACGTTGATGACAAACAAAATGACTAGACCTTGCACCAGATTCGCCGTTTGAAAACGAACCTGATGCCTTGACACTATGGATAGCTAAGACTCAATCTGATGCACTGTGTGCCCTGCTGCATCTACCCTATATCGTAGAGAAGAACCCTGTTTCATCCACGTATGGATACAAACCCGGCCGCAGGCCGCAGGAGAAACCCGCTGCACATGTTTGAATTTCACATCTCACGCGCTGCCCGCGACCGCTACGGTGTAGCGGAGGTTCTATTTTCGTTCTCCGGTAATGCCATTTTTGCTAACCCGGCGGCTAGTCGCGCCCTGGCGCACCGCATGAACCAGGTGCACAATGCCGGCAACGACCCGGCCAAACAGGTGCAGCCTGCTGCCCTGTATGCCATGGGCTTGATCCATGAAGCAAGCCACGCGCTGCTGGGGCATTACTGCAAAACGGTGGCACCGCACATGATGGCCGAGGCGCTGAAGCACTTCAGCGAGCAGGTGGGTCCTGAAGCATTTGAGAAGCTGCTGCTCTCTTTTGTTGAGCAGTTCCCCTGCACGTCCGTCTATGCGGGCGAGCAAACACCTGCCGAGTGGCTTCTCGGTTCCACCGATGGCACGCCGCATCGTGAAGCTGCGTTTGAAGAGCTGATGCTGCTGTGGATTGAGAATCGCAATGCATCCTTTACACAGTTTCGTGAGTTGTTTGACGACACACAGCTAGCTAAAAACACTGTATACGCAGATGTTACGGAGAGCCTGCCGGAGTTTTTCGCCATGCAGCCGGAGCTGGAGGGTGAGCGCGGCGGTGTGTTTCCCCTGCTGCTGTCCGTGCTGGACAAAGGTGCTTCGCTGGGCGACCAACTGACCCTGCTCCGCGGCAAGTGGAGCTTCGCAATGGGTTCCGCATCGAGCGATATTGATGAGTTGCTGCGCCGCTTGACGCTGGCCGGCGACGTTCTAAAGGAAGAAGAAGTAGCGCAGTGGCTGCGCTTCAACCCGCCGAGTGCTGACACGGATGCGCGGCGTAATCGTTTTGGAGGCGGCAGTGAGGGTCGTGGTGAGGTGCCTACCTTTACCACAGCGCCCAACGAGTATGAGCACTTCTCGCCCGATCAGGACTGGATGCCGCGCACCGTCATGATCGCAAAAAGCACTTACGTGTGGCTGCATCAGCTTTCGCGCTTTTACGGCCATGCCGTCGAGCGGCTTGACCAGATACCTGACGCCGAGCTCGAAGCGCTCGCAGGCCGAGGCATGAACGCCCTCTGGCTCATCGGCGTGTGGGAACGCTCGCGCGCGTCCAAGACCATCAAGAATCTTTGCGGCAATCCCGATGCAGTTGCCAGCGCCTACTCGCTATACGACTACAGCATTGCGCATAACCTGGGCGGGGAGCCTGCGTACCGTGACCTGCGCGACCGCTGCTCCCGATACGGCATCCGGCTTGCCAGCGACATGGTACCGAACCACATGGGCATCGACTCTACCTGGGTTGTGGAGCACCCGGAGTGGTTTCTCTCGCGCCGCGACTCGCCTTACCCGGCCTACAGCTTCAATGGGCCGGATCTGTCAGGCGATGACCGTGTTGAGATCAAGATTGAAGACCATTACTACCAACAGACCGACGCTGCTGTTGTCTTTCAGCGCCGCGACAAGTGGACCGGCGACACCGAGCTCATCTATCACGGCAACGACGGCACCAGTTTTCCATGGAATGACACCGCGCAGCTCAACTATCTAAGCGCGCAGGTACGTGAGCAGGTCATTCAGACCATCCTCCAGGTCGCGCGGCAGTTTCCCATCATCCGCTTTGACGCCGCCATGACGCTGGCCAAGCGGCACATTCAGCGGCTCTGGTTCCCGGTGCCGGGTGCGGGCGGGTCCATTCCATCACGCGCCGAATCGGCGATGTCGACGGAGGACTTCGACCGCGCTATCCCGGAGGAGTTCTGGCGCGAGGTGGTGGACCGTGTGGCCCAAGAGGTACCCGGAACGCTGCTGCTGGCTGAGGCTTTCTGGCTGATGGAAGGCTACTTCGTCCGTACGCTCGGCATGCACCGCGTGTACAACTCAGCCTTCATGGTGATGCTGCGCGACGAAGATAACGCGAACTATCGCAAGGTGCTCAAAAACACGCTTGAGTTTGACCCCGGCATCATGAAGCGTTACGTCAACTTCATGTCGAACCCGGACGAGCGCACGGCTATCGACCAGTTCGGCAACGGCGACAAGTTCTTCGGTGTCGCAACGATGATGGCTACACTGCCCGGCTTGCCGATGTTCGGCCATGGCCAGGTGGAAGGCTTTACCGAAAAGTACGGCATGGAGTACTACAAGCCCCGCTATGACGAGTGGGGAGATGACGACCTGGTAGCGCGGCATAACCGCGAAATCGCGCCGTTGCTGCACAATCGCCAATTGTTTGCCGAGAGTGACAATTTTCTGCTGTATGACTGCTGGGGCCACGACGGCGAGGTGGAAGAGAACGTATTTGCCTACTCCAACCAGCGCGACGGCAACCGGGCGCTCATTGTGTACAACAACAGCTACTCAAGTGCACACGGCACGCTGCACCAGTCCGCCGCGTACATGGACAAGAGTTCCGGGCAACTGCGGCAGCGTGCAATTACTGATGCGCTGGCGCTGCCTACCGATCCCGAAACGATCCTTGCCTATTGCGACAATGCTACTGGCCTGCACTACCTGCGACATGCCAACGAGTTCAATGAACGGGGCCTGCAAGTCAACCTGCGTGGTTATGGCTACACCGTGCTGCTGGACTGGCGTGAGCTGCGGGCGGACGCGACCCATGCATGGGACCGCTTGTGCGACTTGCTGAACGGACGTGGCGTGGAAGACCTGGAAAAGGCATTGCTTGCGCTGGAACTTGAGCATATGCACCATGCTCTACGCATTGCGCTCGAACCGCGCTTTGTCCACGAATTTGCCTCGCTTGCCGCGCAAACCCCGGCTACCGTCCAGGAAGATGCAGCCCTGACACCGCACAGCGAGGTGCTGGAGGAGTGGATCGAGCATGCATCGACATTCATTCGGCAAGCACGCGAGGAATACTTCAACCGTGTACAGCCTCCGCCACCGACAGAGCCGAAAACCCCTGACGAGAAAGCGCCGGAGCTTGCCGAAGCCACAAAGCAGAATGAGGACTCGCTAACGGAAACGCGCCTTCGTGAGCGTGTGCAGGCCCTGCTGCGGCTGCCGCTGGCTGAGGCCCGGTTTGCCCAAGCCTGGTCACCGGAGGCCCGCACAGTACTGCCCAGCACCAGCCCCCTGATGGGAGCAGGTTGGGTATGGGCACCTGCGCTGGCGTACACGTTGTTTGCCGCTTTCGGCGAGTCGCTGGACATGGCAAAGCCCGGTGCGCCTGCGTTGCTTGCCCTGGATCAGTTTGGCTTGCGAAGTGTACTTGCCGACGCGTTTGCAGCAGCGGAGTGCACAGGTGAGGATGCATGGCGGGCTGCCGCGCGAGTACGCATCGCGCTTGCTGCCGGTGTGCTGCCACCCGAGCCTGAGCCGATAGGCAAGCATGCGGAAGAAATGGCTGCAGCCGAAAAAACCCACCGGCACGGTCTACCCGCCGCTGCCTGGGAGGATGGCGACACCCGCTGGCTGCTTGGCGTCAATGAGCACGATGGCAGGACGTACTTCAACAAGGAACTGCACGAGCAGATGGTTTGGTGGTACTCCTTGCCGCAACTGCTACAAATCACTACCGGAACCGCCATTGACCCGATGGAGGTGGAAGCATTGGCTAGCGGAGTCGGTACCGCGTTAGCCGGCGCGGACGATGACGGGTACGAGCTCCGCAAGAAAGAGCCTGCTGGCCCGGAAAAGACGACTTCCACATTGCTCGATGTGACTGGTATCGACTACTTCGAATTGACGGAGAAGCATCGGCGCGAGCCGACGGAGCTGCCGCTTATGCCGGCTGTAATACCCCTGGATGAAGAGCGCAAGGCTGTGCTGGCACCGGGTGAGCCGGAGCCGGAGATTGCGCGCAAATTGGCAGCTTTACGCGAGGAGAAGCAACCGGAGCCGATACTTGCCGCTGGGGAGCCGCATGCAGCGGGGAAGCGCAAAAATGTGAAATCCCCAGCCAAGCGGTCGACGAGCAAGCCGAAGAAGTAACTGAGCCAAGAGGCGGAGTAGCCTGCTCCGCCTCAGCTGATCTCTTCAAGCGGTTTGCGCTCGGCGGCTACGCCCCAGATGGCTTGCGAAATACCCGCAAGCGTCATAATGCAGGCACTCGCCATAAAGCCGTAGAAGATCGGCTGCCGCGCGCCGCGATTCAGTAGGTTGCCGAATACAACCGGGCCCAGCACCCCGCCCAGCAGGGTACCTGCCGCGTAAAAGATAGCAATGGCCGAGGCACGAATGGATTGCGGAAACAGCTCGCTGGTAGTGAGATAGGCTGAACCGGCAGCCGAGGCCGCAAAGAAGAACGAAGCTGCCCACCAGGCCACCTGTGCCACGGTACTGAGGTGGCCGCCTAGAAACAGCACACTCGATATGGCAAACACAATGCCGGTGAGGCAGAAGTTGACTGAAATCATGATGCGCCGCCCGACTGTGTCGAACAGGCGGCTGAGCAGTACCGGACCGCCGAAGTTGGTAAGGGCAATGGGAATAAACAGCCACCCGGCACGCGCGGCTGAAACCCCATAAAACCGCAGCAGCACCAGCGTGCTTGAGAAGAAGACGGTGTTGTAGAAAAACGACTGCGCCATGGTGAGCCCCAGGCAAAGCAGCGCGTGGCCTCGGTGTTTCGGGCTGAACAGCAGGCCAATTTTTTTGAAAGTTGTGCCTGAACCTGTCTGGAACTTGACGGTTCCCGTAAGGGCAGGCAAGGTTCCGTATTGCGTGGAAACGTCCCGCTCCACCTCATTGACAATCTCGCCCGCTTCCGCGAAGCGGCCGTGTGTCAGCAGCCATCGCGGGCTTTCCGGGATGAATCGACGCAAATACAAAACCACAACGGCGATGGGCACGCCGGAGAGCATGGCCAGCCGCCAGCCAAGGCGTAGACCGAACATGCTATCGGAGAGAAACTCTACCGCTACCAGCGATCCCAGAATGACCCCAACCCAGAATGTAGACCCGATTACCAGGTTCGCCGTGCCGCGCACTCGTGCCGGGATGAGCTCATCGATGGCGGAAGTGATTGCGGTGTACTCCCCGCCGATGCCTGCGCCGGTAAGTACGCGGCACAGGGTGAATGTCGCCAGATTCCAGGAAAACGCTGTAGCCGCCGTGGAACAGACATACAGCGACAGCGTCCAGAAGAAGAGCTTTTTGCGCCCGTATACGTCAGCCAGGTAGCCGAAGATAAGCGCCCCCAGCACCGTTCCGGCAAGGTAGCCCGTAGAACTGATCCCCAGCTGACTGTCGCTGAAATGCAGCGTGGTTGTTGATTTGAGCGCGCCTGACAGAGAACCGCCGATGCCTCCTTCAAGCCCGTCAAGTAGAAATGTGACACCGAGGGCAGTGGCCATGCGCAAGTGCCAGCGGCTCCAGGGAAGCCGATCCAGCCGCAGGGGAATATCTGTTTCAAACGTGTCAGCCGGAGCTGTAACGAGTGCGCTTTGCACAGGACTATCTCCCGCGCCGACCATTGCTTTAGACATGCTTTTTAGCCCAGCCTCCCCGGAGAAAGAGAAAGCCGCTTACCAGCAGTGCCAGCACCTGGGCCAGCAGCACTGCCAAAAACACGCCGCGAATACCAAGAGATGTGTGCTTGCTTAAAACCCAGGCGAGTGGCAGCTCTACAATCCAGAAGCCGAACAGGTTGATATAAGTGGGCGTCAGTGTGTCGCCGGCTCCGTTGAATGCTTGCATAAAGACTGCGCTGAAGGCGAAGAAAAGATTACTGACGCTGAATATCTGAAGACACTCGACAGCGATCGGCTCTGCCTGCTTCTCATGCGAGAAGATGCTGACAATGGGATGAGCGAAGAGTAGAAACAGCAGGCATGCCACGCTGAGCAGGCACAGGTTCAAAATGCCGGTACGCCATACGGAGGAGCGGGCGCGGTCAACGGTACCGGCTCCCAGGCTTTGCCCTACGAGCGTGCCCGCCGCGTTGCTGAGACCCAGCGAAGGCAGAATAACAAAGTTGATAATGCGAATAGCAATGGTGTATCCGGCAATGGAAGTGGCTCCGAACATGCTGACGATTCGCACCAGCCCGAGCCAGCTGCCTTGCTGCAGCACGAACTGCATCATGCCGGTACTGGAAATACGCAGGAAGCGGAGCATCTCGCCGGCATTGAGCTTGAGGTGCTGCGCAGTGATGCGAAAGCGCTCACTGCCTTTATTGAGCAGGTACACCTGGTAAAGCAGACCGGTACCGCGCCCGATGAGCGTGGCCACAGCCGGCCCGGCAACCCCCAGCTTGGGGAAGGGACCGATTCCGAAGATGAACAGTGGGTCGAGAATGATGTTGATGGCGTTGGCCACCCATAGCAGTCGCATAGCTATCGCAGCATCGCCAGCACCGCGAAAAATGGCATTGTTGAGCGAAAGCATGATGAGCACGCCTGAAAAACCCAAAGTGATGCGTGCGTACATCGTCCCTGCCTGAATGACCGGAGCCGTGGCACCCAGCAGACCCAGCAGTTTGGGAGCGAGAAAGTAGAGTGGTACGCCGATCACGACAGAGGTCAGTAGGCCGACGTAGATGGCCTGCACTGCATCGATGGAAGCCCGGTCTTTGTCTCCTTCGCCGACACGGCGAGCCACCAGGGCGGTGATGGAAGTGCTGAGCCCGGCAGCAATGGCAAAGGCGAGCGTCATAAGTGACTCCGTCAGGCCGACAGAGGCCACGGCATTCGCACCGAGCACGCTGACCCACAGAATGTCCACAAGTGAAAACACGGATTCCAGGCCCAGTTCCAGCATCATGGGCACAGCGAGCAGAACGACTGCGCTGTTCAGGTTGCCGTCGGTTAGATCGCGGGAAGTGCCTTTTACCGCCTCCTTCAGCAGCCCGGTCCAACCCTGTTTCTCCTCATTTACGACTTGGCTCAATCCAGCCTTCCTTGCTATAAAGACGTTTCTATGAAATCAGCTTGGAGTGAGATGTACGCCGAGGCAGCACTGAAGAATATCCGTGGTGCTCTCACGCAGCGGCTTAGCCCGAGAGCGTAGACCGCAGCTCAGATCGAATGTTGTTGGGGAATGGCTTGGAGGCGGGGCCAGCCATAGGCAAGCACAGGCAGCATGACGCCGCCGATTTCTACTTCTTTTGAACCCAGGGGAAGCGCACCTGATTTCTGGTAGAAGCTGGTAGAAGCGTTGCCTGCGAGTACCCATGCCGCCATGCTTCTAAAGCCGCCGGCATGCAGCGATCCGGCTAAAGCCTGCAGCAGGGCAGTGCCGATACCGCGCTTTTGTGAATGTTGAAGCAGGTAGATTGCATACAGCTCGGCATCGTAGCCGCTTAGAGGCTCGCGTATGGGGCCGCCACCGATAAAACCGACCACTTTACCCTCCAGCTCCGCCACAAACACGGGGGCATCCAGCGTCAGCCACTCCCGCCATGAGAGCACACGTTCCGCTTCATTCAGAGTTTCCAAATACTCTTCAGAAACGATGCCTGAATAGGTTGTGCGCCAGCTTGCAACATGTACATGGGCGATAGCTTCTGCATCGCGCACTGTCGCTGCTCGAATCAAGAACATGCAGTCACGATAGCCTGCCTGCGAGTACAGGCAAGGAGAAATCAGGGAAATTTGAAGGTTTTTTAGTCAACCCAGCGT
Source organism: uncultured Acidobacteriaceae bacterium (assembly GCA_964236655.1). GTDB lineage: Bacteria > Acidobacteriota > Terriglobia > Terriglobales > Acidobacteriaceae > EB88. The sequence continues at coordinate 27,653 of CAXSFX010000001.1, forward strand.
TTGAATACCAGCGAAGCATTGGTTCCGCCGAACCCGAAGGAGTTGGACAGGGCATACTCGATCGGCAGTTTCTCGACACCTTTGCTTATGTAACTCAATGTGCGGCCTTCTCCCGGCTCACACCAGTTGATAAGGGCGGGATCGCAGGCCCAGGAGAATCGTTCCGACGACCTCCTCAGCCAACGACTCCAAGGTAAAGTCGCCGAACTCCTGTTCGGTGTAGATCGAGATCAACCCCTCAAGTGCCGAAAACAGGACCAGGGAAAGCCGCTTTGGATCTCCGGCCACAACAGCCCCGGCAGCTTGCCCTCCTAGAATCGTAGCGGGACCTGCCTTCCAGGCACGGCGGTTTGCCTCCAATAAGGCAGTGGGTGCGTCTTTATGATGTTTTGCCGCAAACATCAGCCTGATTAAAGCCTTGTTCCCAGTAGCAAATTGGATGTAAGCACGTGCCAGTTTTCTAATACTGACATCAAAGGTTTGTTCTTTCTTAGCCACCGAGCGATCCAAAACAATGCCTAGTTGCTCAAAACCATTCAGCGCGAGTGCCTCAAGAAAAGCCTGTTTACTTGCAAAGTGCCGACGGGGCGCGTAATTGCTGACTCCTACTTCACGGCTTAGATCTCTCAGCGAGAAGCTTTCGGTGCCGCCTTCCTGTAGCGCGCGTTCTCCTGCGCGAAGCAATGCTGCCCGCAAGTCTCCATGATGATACGGACGCTTTTCTGGTTTCTTCACGATCCCTAATTTTGCATCCTTAACGACGGTGAGACAATCCCGCTCCTAGTGTATCCATTGACATCATTGTGCTCACTGAATACATTTACGGGTAAGACTTTAACCCGGCATGCACTCCGGCACGATAGGAGCGCACCCCTTCCCTTTGCTGTGGCGCAGCTCACACGATGCCAAGGGCAGATGAACTCCAAGGAGAGTAAAACCGTGAACCTCAAGGGCAATACTATTTTGATTACAGGCGGAGGATCGGGAATAGGCCGCGGCTTGGCCGAAGCCTTTTACAAACTCGGAAATCACGTCATCATCGCTGGACGTCGCAGAGAAGCACTGGATGAGACGAAAGCTTCGAATCCGGCAATGGTTTCGTTCGTGCTCGACATACAGGATGCAGCCGCTATCAAGAGGTTCGCGGAGCAGGTAATTACCCAGCATCCAAGCCTGAACATCGTTATCAACAATTCCGGCATTGCGCCGGTCGAGAATCTCAAGGAGCCGTCAGCGGATTTCGGCAAAGTGGATGCCATTATCACCACTAACCTGATGGGCCCTCTTCGCCTAACCGCCGCTTTGCTTCCTCATCTACAGAAGCAACTAACTGCAGCGGTGATCAACGTAAGCTCCGGTCTTTCCTTCGTCCCATTGGCGATTTGCCCAACATATTGCGCGACAAAAGCGGCCATCCACTCCTACACAGAGTCATTACGCAAACAAATGGAAGGTACGTCAGTGGAAGTGTTGGAGATCATACCGCCGCAAGTGCAGACCGATCTGATGGGACCTGTTGCTGGAGACGAGCCTCGTCCTGGAATGCCTCTAAAAGATTTCATTTCGCAAATAGTAGATCTCTTCCAAACACAGCCTGTTCCTGTGGAGCTATGTGTCGCAGAAGTGAAGATGCTTCGTGATGCTGAGGCGAATGGTCAGTACACAACCGTTTTCAATCTTCTGAATGGCACGAACTACTAGAGGCACACCTGGATGCTTCAGCAGAGTGCAAAAACGTCAGTATCAGTGAGGCGCATTTATCAGTACAGGGAAAAGCACTTGGAAGGAGTTGGCCTCTACATCGCTGCTCGAATAAAGAACATGCAGTCACGATAGCCTGCCTGGAAGTGCAGGCAAGGAGGAATCAGGGAAAATTGAAGGTTTTTAGTCAACCCAGCGTTTGAATACCAGCGAAGCATTGGTTCCGCCAAACCAGAAGGAGTTAGATAGGGCATTCTCGATCGGCAGTTTCTCTGCGCCTTGGCTCACATAATTTAACGTGCAGCCTTCTCCCGGCTCGCCCAGGTTGATTGTGGGCGGCGCGGTTTGATGCATCAGCGCAAAAACTGTAATACCGGCTTCAAGGCCGCCTGCACCGCCCAGAAGGTGCCCGGTCATGGACTTGGTCGAGCTTACGCGCAGGGTGTGGTTGCGTGCGTGATCGCCGAACAAGTTGCCGATGGCAGTACTTTCATTGGCATCGCCCAATGGTGTTCCGGTAGCGTGGGCGTTCAGGTAGGCGATCTTTTCAGGCGCAATGCCGGCAACCCGCAGCGAGGCCCGCATGGCACGCAGGCAACCGTCGCCCTCCGGTGCCATGCCGGTGATGTGGTAGGCATCGCCGCTCATGCCGTAACCGATGATCTCGGCAAGGATTTTCGCGCCCCGCCTCTTGGCCATTTCAAGCTCTTCAAGCACCAGGACACCCGCCCCTTCGCCCACGACAAAGCCGTCACGGTCCTTGTCCCAGGGGCGGCAAGCACGCGTTGGATCGTCGTTGCGGGTAGATAGCGCCCGCATAGCGGCGAAGCCGCCTACGGACATGGGTGTAATAGCCGCTTCGGCACCGCCCGCGATCATCACATCGGCATCACCGCGCTCAATGATGCGGAATGAATCGCCGATGGAATGCGCACCTGAGCTGCAAGCAGTGGAGGCAGCCTGATTGGGACCCTTGGCATTGTGCCGGATAGAGATATGACCGGCCGCCAGGTTTGCGATGGTCGCCGGTATGAAAAAAGGAGAAATCTTTCGCTGACCGCCTTGGAGAAAGGCAGAATGCTCCCGCTCAATGATGTCGAAACCGCCGATTCCCGAGCCGATATGAACGCCGACCTGCTCAGACAGTTCGTCGGTAACTTGTAGCCCGGAACAAGCAACAGCCTCTGCCGCAGCAGCCACACCGAGATGAATGAAGCGCGACATCTTGCGCGCTTCCTTCTTCTCAATGAACTGAAGCGGGTCGAAGCCTTTGACTTCAGCGGCGAAATTGACAGAGAAGCCGGTCGTGTCGAACGCGGTAATCGGGCCGACACCGCTTTGACCCGATTCCAGATTTCTCCAGATTTCCGGGGCGGTATTACCGAGTGCGCAAATCAGGCCGACACCTGTAACAACAACTCTTCGCCGCTCGGCTAGTCTTTGCTGCTCAGCTTGCAAACCTACTTGCCACCTTTCGCATGCTTCTCGATGTACTCCGTTGCATCTTTTACGGTCTTGATCTTTTCCGCGTCTTCGTCTGGGATTTCCAGGTCGAAAGCTTCCTCGAACTGCATGACGAGCTCAACCACGTCAAGCGAATCGGCACCCAGGTCTTCCTGAAATGACGCATTGGGCGTCACTTCCGCCTCATCTACCTGCAACTGCTCAACTATGATTTGCTTGACTTTTTCTTCAACCGCCGCCATGCCGTTCTCCTCGTTTAGATCGTTTCCCACCCGGTCGCTGCTGCTCTAAAACAGTGTACGGCAGGCGTCTACTCCGAATCTCCAAGTCTACCGAGGGTGCTGGGGAGTGTAAAGAGCAGCGGCCCGTCACCGGAACTGCCTGCGGTCCAGTTAAGTTCCGTTTTGGGAGAGACCGTGAATATAAAGGTGCTCGGACACCTTTCACCGCTCGCCTTTTGTTCGCCCCGGTGGCACACTCTTTCTATGACTTTGCTCTGGCTGTTCCTTGCTTGCGCGCTTTTCATTCTCGGGGTAGTCGCTGCTTTTCTGGCTGGGCGCAATGCTGGGGCACGCTCTGCGGAGACTGCGCGCGGTGCGGAGAGCCTTCAGTTTGAGCGAAGGCTTGCAGGCGAGACGCAGGCACTTTCTTTGGCGCGAGAAAAATCCTCTGCTGCCGAGCGCGACCGGGACCGGGTAGAGCGGGAGATGGTGCACGCCCGTACTGAGCTTGGTGCCGCTATGAAGGATGGTGCAGTCATCCAGGCCACGCTTGCCGCGGTGCAGGCAGAAGGACGCGTGCGCGCTGAGCACCTGCTCGACATGGAAGACCGGTTGAGTGCCGCAGATGTACTGGCCAACACTTTGCGGCGCGAGCTTGCCACCAGTTCATCCGCCCTGGAAAGTGCACGCAAGCAGATCCAGCTTGAAGCCGGCGAAACAGAGAAAAAGCTGAAGCTGCTTGTCGATGCTGAGGAAAAGCTCGGCAACCAGTTCAAGGTTCTGGCTGCAGACATTTTCCGAGAGAAGTCGCAGCGTTTCCGCGAGGAGAACGAGGCCAGCATGGGGCTGCTGCTGAACCCGCTCAAGGAGCGCCTTGGGGATTTTCAACAGCGGGTAGAAGCCCTGCGCGATGACGGCATCAAGGGCCGTGAGGAGCTGAAGCAGCAAATTGGTGATTTGAAGGATTTGAACCAGCAGCTTTCGTCTGAAGCGAGCAACCTGGTGCGTGCGCTCAAAGGTTCGTCCAAAACACAGGGCGACTGGGGTGAGTTTGTGCTGGAGCAGATGCTGGAAAAATCAGGCCTGCGCCGCGACCATGAATATCGAGTCCAAACCAGCATGGCCGGTGCAGAGAGCGCGCGGGCGCGACCGGATGTTGTGCTCAACCTGCCCGGCGGACGTCATCTGGTGATCGATGCCAAGGTCTCGCTCATCGACTACAGCACATATTGTGATGGCGTAGACGAGAACTCGCGTACAGCATCCCTGGGGAAGCACGTGGGCTCGGTGCGGTCGCATATCAAGGAGCTTTCCAGTCGGAACTATCCCGGCTTGTACCAGCTGGAAAGCATGGACTTCGTTGTGATGTTCGTGCCCATCGAGCCGGCATTTCTACTGGCCATTACCCGTGACGGCGCTCTGTGGCAGGAAGCCTGGGACAAGAACGTCCTGCTGGTCAGCCCCAGCACCCTGCTGTTTGTGATTCGTACGGTTGCCCATCTGTGGCGGCAGGAAAAGCAGCGCGGCAATGTGCAGGAGATTGTTGACCGGGCAGGCTTGCTCCATGACAAATTCGTCGCTTTTGCTAAAGATCTGATGGAAGTAGGCAGCAAACTGGGCGACGCGCACAAGGCATATGACAACGCTTATAGCAAGCTGGCAGGAGGAAGTGGAAATGCAATCCGGCAAGTGGAAATGCTACGTAAATTGGGAGCGAAGACCGGCAAGCAGATCCCTAAAGAGCTACTTGACAGCGCCGATGAAGAGATGGAGCTACTAGGGAATGCCGGGCAGCCTTCAATAAACGTAGCGGAGTCCTTGTTTCAGTAGCTTTTCAGTAGCGATGTGCCCGGTGCATGTTTCGCTGAAATAGAGGAGCTTACTTTTGCCCGCCTGAAGTGCCGGTGAAGCTGCCGGTAGACCGGTAACCGGAGGTGCCGCCCGGCATTTCTTTCTCAAGTTCGTTTGCCTGCTCCGCATTGCCTTTTTGCTCAGAACCGCTGACATTGCTATGTAGCTGCTTATGCTGCTCGGCGTTGGCTGCTCCGGCCGATTGGGTGTTTTGCGGTGCTACCGGCTCCACACTGGTAGGCGCGGCCTGTGCCGTAGCTGTGGCCTGCTCATTCTCCGGCTGCTGGTCTAGCGAGTGATGGCTGCCTTCTTGCGGGTGAATTTCGCTCATACTGTCTCCTATCTACCGGCTAGGATGCCGTGTACCAGGCAGTCCAGCTAATTTCATGAGCAATGAAGATTGCGCCTAGCGAAACTTGTCATACCGCGCATACGTTTCGCTCATATCCAGATAGATCGGACTGCCGGCAACTGCAAACCTTTGCGTCTCCGTCAGCACAGCCCCGGCACTTACCCATGCACGACGAGTCTGCGGGTCGATCACCCAGATGTTCGGTATACCCATGCGATCGTAATCACGTAGCTTCTCCAGCAGTTCTGTAAAGCTGTCGGATGGTGACAAAATTTCAATTGCGATCAACGGCGGATCGACAAGTGTTTCCGGCCAAGGTCCGGCAGGGGCAATTACTACATCCGGCAGACGTACCCTTGACGGTGCTACCTGTACCCGCAACTCGGGACCGGATAATACCCTCCAGTCTTCCGCATGATTCTCAAACCATGCGCACAGGATGGATTGGAGCCGTGAATGGATTGTCATCACCACAGCTCGCTCCCTTAACTCGCCATCAACAAATTCAACATCTGGATTTGGAATTGGCCCATTGAGATATTGCTCAATGGGCATCGTGGGGGTAGAAGGTGCCGCAATCGTCGCCATGATCAACTCCCGGGTACTCAAAGCATGATTATAGTTACAAATCCGCAAACGCCTCCCGCAACCGCTTCCAGGTAACGCTTAGCGCCTCAGGCAGCGTCCGCGTCTCGCCTAGTGTCGACAGGAAGCTGGTATCCCCCACCCAGCGGGGTACTGCGTGCAGGTGCAGGTGGCCCGCAACTCCTGCGCCGGCGGCAGCACCCAGGTTCAGTCCCATGTTGTAGCCGTCCGGCCGGTAGGTGGCACCAAGGGCGCGCTCCGCACGCTGGCCCCAGTGCATCAACTCCGCCGCTGTCTCCGGGGGCAGCTCAGCGAGTGAAGCACCATGCGCATTCGGCACCACCATGACGTGGCCGGAGTTGTAAGGGAAGCGGTTAAGGCACACAAACACACGCTCACCGCGGCACACCAGCAGTGACGCCTGTTCCGCCATGTCCACAGGCATGCCGTGCGCAATGACGTAATCCGTCGCCGCGAGCAGGTTGCAGAAGACGCACTCGCTGTCTCCCGGCCACGCCCGCAGCTCGGGCGGCACTCCTTTGCGATGTTCCTGCCCAGGCGCGGCCTGCCCGGTGATGTAGGAGTAACGCCAGGGGGTCCACAGGTGTTCCATGGGCCGAGTATAAGGCCGTGGCCGCCTTATACTTTCGATATGTCTTCCCCTGCAAAAGCCGGCACGGCACGCGCACCTTCGCTTCGTACAATCCTGGAGCAGCGATTTGGCTTCCGCGCCTTTCGCGCGAATCAGGAGGCCGTATGCCGCGCCGCAGTCGATGGCCGTGACGTGCTTCTGGTGATGCCGACCGGGGCGGGCAAATCGCTCTGCTACCAGTTGCCGGCGCTGGCGCGCGGCGGCACGGCACTGGTGATCTCCCCCCTGATCGCGCTGATGGACGACCAGGCCGCCAAGCTCGACGCGCTCAATCTGCGCGTGGCACGCATCCACTCCGGCTTGCCGCGCGATGCCGCGCGAGAGGCTTGCCGCGCCTACCTGAACGGCACTCTCGACTTCCTATTCATTGCACCTGAGCGGCTGCGCGTACCCGGCTTTCCAGAGATGCTGGCCAAGCGCAAGCCGGGTCTTATTGCTATCGACGAGGCGCATTGCATCTCGCAGTGGGGCCACGACTTCCGTCCGGACTACCGCATGCTGGGTGCTCACCTTCAAAACCTGCGGCCCTCGCCGGTCATCGCGCTTACCGCTACTGCGACCACGCAGGTGCAGGGAGACATCGTTGCGCAGCTTGGACTGGGCCAGGGCGGGCAGGAGCCGGCGGTGTTCATCCATGGCTTTCGTCGCGACAACCTTGCCATTGAAGTTGTTGAAGTATCCAAGCCCAAGCGCCCGGCCTTTGCCGCGGAGCTGCTGGCGGACCCCGCCGCTCGGCCTGCGATCGTATACGCACCCACGCGCAAGGAAGCAGAGATGCTGGCGGGCGAGCTTGGCCGCGCTTTCCGCGCTGCGCCGTATCATGCCGGGCTTGACCCGGACCATCGTGAGCGAGTGCAGCGGGCGTTCCTTGCCGGTGAGCTTGAAGTCGTTGTTGCGACCATCGCGTTCGGCATGGGGATTGACAAAGCGGATGTGCGCACTGTGATCCATGCTTCACTGCCGGCTACGCTTGAGGGCTACTACCAGGAAATCGGTCGCGCGGGCCGCGATGGCGAGCCCTCGCGTACCGTGCTGATGCACTCGTTTGCCGACCGCAAGCAACACGACTTCTTTTTTGAGCGCGATTACCCGCCGGTGGAGCGGCTGGATGCGATCTTTCGCGTTCTCGACGAAAATCCGGTTCACCGGGAAGAGCTGCCGGAACTGCTCAAGAAGCAGAAAATGCGTCTGGAGCAGGAGGAGCTGGATAAGGCACTTGAAAAGCTGCTGATTCATGGGGGAGCGGTGCTCGACTACGAAGGCTTTGTGACACGCGGCCATGACAGCTGGCGTAAGCCATACATGGCCCAAAGCACACATCGGGGCGGTCAGATGGAGCGCGTGGTGCGCTTTGCAGAATCCGGCGAATGCCGCATGGCGCAGTTGGTGCGCCACTTTGGCGACACGGAGGACGGGCAAGCGGAGTGCGGTATCTGTGATGTGTGCGCGCCCGGCTCAAGCCGCACACAGACATCGCGTCCGCTCGACGATGCCGAGCGCAGGCTGGCGCACGGAATCGTCGCCGCTCTGGGCGGTTCCGGCTATGGCGGCAGCTCAAAATCCACCGGCAAGCTGCACGGTGAGTTGTGCGCGAAAAACGGGATGACCCGCGATGCGTTTGAGGATTTGCTGACAGCACTTGCCTCTGCCGGGTTCGTCCGACTTGACGAGGCAAGTTTTGAGAAGGATGGCCGCACCATCCCATACCGTAAGGCTAGCTTGACGCATGAGGGTGCCACATTCCAGGACCGCGATGCGGACACCGTGATCATGCGGGAGCTGAACGGCAGCGCCGCCGCGAGCGCGCCTGCCGGCAAACGAGCGCGCAAGCCGGGGGCCGGCAGCGGCCAGAAAGCTGAGGCTCGGCCACTAACAGGCAAGGCAGCAGAACTAGAAGAACGGCTTCGCACCTGGCGCAAGGCGGAAGCACAAACGCTGGGCCAGCCTGCATACTGCGTGTTTGCGGATCGGACCTTGCGGGCCATAGCGGAAGAGCGGCCCGTATCAGAGGAGGACCTTTTGGCGATTGCCGGTATGGGCCCGGCAAAGGTGAACAAGTTCGGCGAAGGCATCCTGCGCGTTTGCGCCGGAGCATGATGCAGTGTTTTCGGGCCACTACAAAGCTTTGTGTGAAGGGCACAGTCCCAACTTTCCCGGTTGCGCTTACTCGTGGTGCATCCTAGACAGGCTATGACTCCAGCCATTTCCGGGATGCTCCGCCCACTCACCGCGCATGAGCAAATCTACTGGTTGCTGAATTGGAACAGCCCCATTCATTCCGTGCCGGCTGCACATGTCACCGGCGCAACTACTCCTGGAATTGGCAGCAAGCTCTCGATCAAACTCAGCGGCAACATAGTGCTATCAGTGAGCACTGAGGCTTCAGAGGATGTACGTGCCGGGTGAAGCCTTATTTACAAACAGCCGGGCTTTAAAGCTACGGATGAGATGATGCTTCGATTTGAGACCTTTTTGGAATGAATATTCTGAGCAGTGTCCGGGGCACTTTGAAATAGCAGACCTTCCGCATGTTCGTGCAATCGAAGGATATGTGTAAGTTAAGTAAACAAACACAGCGCACATTGACACCCCTTGACGCCGGCCATATAGTTTGAATAGTGGGCGCACAGCGAGATGCTGTATCGCTCGCCATCACGGGCCCCTTGCGAGTGCTCGCCTCTCTCCAAATTCCGGTATGACCTTGAGTGTGATCCGAAACCTGTCGGTTCTCCCTCTTGTTTGCTTCGGAGCCTGGCTGACCTGGCAGCAATCTCGGCATCCGGCTGGTACCCGGCTGTATCTAACATATACAGCCTGACGTGATGCGCTGTACCCGCCCGGTACCGCAACTGTTGCACCCGATGTCATGGCCGACGCCCAATCCACTTACTCCGAGAGCACTCCTCTGAACACCGAACTCGAAACCCCTACGTTTGACGAAACCGCGACCGAGCATGAAGCTCCTTCGCAAGAATCCACCCATAACCCGGCTGCTGCTGCTACTCCGGCTACTGAGCAAACCGCCCACGACACTCCTCATGACATAGCGGAAGGTGACGATTTCGGCGACTTTGCCGCCGCCCTTGAAAGCTTTGATCGTGAACAGGCTGCTGAAGCGGCATCGCTCCAGTTCGATGACAATCTTGTCACCGGTACCGTAGTCAAGCTCACCGATAAAGAAGTTGTTGTCGATGTCGGGCTCAAGAGCGAAGGACGCATCCCGCTTGAGCAGGTTCTTGATGCCAACGGTGTATCCAAGCTCAATCCAGGTGACACCGTCGAGGTGGTTGTCGAGCGCGAGGAGGCCGAGGGCGGCTTCCTGCTGAGCTATGAAAAAGCACAGCGGCACAAGGTTTGGGATGCGATTGAAAAAGCCGCCACTGACAAGACACCGGTTATGGGCACAGTTTTAGGCCGCGTCAAGGGTGGCGTGACCGTGGACGTCGGCATCAAGGCGTTTTTGCCCGGCTCCCAGCTTGAAATCCGTCCGGTCCGAAATCTCGATGCTTATATAGGTACGCAGATCCAGGTCCGCATCATCAAGCTGAACAAAAAGCGCGGTAATGTGGTGGTTTCACGCAAGGAGCTGCTTGAGGAAGAGCAGAACTCCAAGCGCGGCGAAACCCTGGAGCACCTGGAAGAGGGTTCCATCTTGACCGGTGTGGTCAAGAATTTGACCGACTACGGTGCATTTGTCGATCTGGGCGGTTTGGATGGCTTGCTGCACATCACGGACATGAGCTGGGGACGCTTGACGCATCCGCGCGACCTGGTCAATGTAGCCGATGAAATCCAGGTGAAGGTGCTCAAGTTTGACAAGGACAAGCAGCGCGTTTCGCTTGGCTTCAAACAGCTGACGCCTGATCCGTGGCTTGATGCAGTTGAGCGTTACCCGGTTGGTGCCCGTGTGGGTGGTCGTGTGCTCTCGGTTACTGACTATGGTGCGTTTGTCGAGCTGGAACAGGGCATTGAAGGCTTGGTTCACGTTTCAGAAATGACCTGGTCCAAGCGCATGAAGCATCCCTCGAAGATGCTGAAGCCCGGCGACGAAGTTGAAACCCTGGTTATCAGCGTGAACCCGAATGACCGTCGCATTTCACTCGGCATGAAGCAGCTGCTTGAAAATCCATGGGAGAACCTGTCGGACCGTTACCCGACCGGCGCTATCGTTGAAGGACGGGTACGCAACCTGACTGATTTCGGTGCTTTTATCGAGATTGAAGATGGTATTGATGGTCTCGTCCATGTCTCAAACCTGAGCTGGACCAAGCGCATCAAGCATCCGTCAGAGGTCTTGAAGAAGGGCGAGAAGCTACGCGCTGTCGTACTCGGCGTAGAGCCTGAAAATCGTCGTCTCTCGTTGGGTATCAAACAGCTGGAGCCGGATGTGTGGGAGACCTTCTTCACCCAGCATCGCGCAGGCGATGTAGTGCATGGCAAGGTGCTTCGCACAGCGCAGTTCGGTGCTTTTATCGAGATTGCGGAGGGTGTGGAAGGCTTGTGCCACGTTTCAGAAGCAACTGACGGTTCCGGATCGCCGGTCGCGCTTGAAGCCGGTCAGGAGCATGAGTTCAAGATCATCAAGATGAACGCGGAAGAGAAGAAGGTTGGACTCTCACTGCGTGCTATCGGGGATGAAGGCAGCCGTGCGGATGTGGAAGCTTACAAGGCTCCCGTATCAAGCTCGACTACCACTCTCGGCGACTTGATGAACTGGAAGCGCGACAAGTAAAAATCTATAAAGTAGAACGATAAAAGGGATGCCGGTTGTAAGCCGGCATCCCTTTTACTATGTTGACTGATTAGGTCATGCCAAGCAAATAGTACCAAGAATGATGTTGAAAGAATATGCGCTACACTGACGGAACGCTCTTTCGACGGGGCTTCATAGATGTGCGATCAGTTGGGCAGGGGTAAAACTGAGGTTGCTGACGCAACAACGGCCCTGCTAGAACAGGGCCGTCATCTCTCGTTGAAAGGAGGACAAAGCTATGTTGAGGTTGAACATAAGCTTTACCCTAGCAATCCATGTACCCCTGCAATGGATCGCAGCTTTACTCTACTTCTTGAGGTAGCGTAAAAAACAACTTCCGATGGTATGAGGCCATCGGAAGCTGAAACCAGACTATGCTCTTAACGCTTAAAACAACAGGATTTTTACGCAGTATTTCTGAGTCTCAGATAAGCCGCTGATGGACTCTACTTGCTTACATGCAAATCAAGATCGAGCTTCAGTTTGGTATCAAAAGAGCTGATCAAGCGAATTTTGCTCTTCACGCCTGCATTCTCCGCCCAAAGCTTGTAGTCGGTATCTGCAGGTAGTTGTCCAAACCGGTAGCTCCCATCTCCGGTGGCGATGAACGTTTTTACCACACTTGTTTTCTGGTCCTGCAAGTACACAATGCTGCCGGGCAGCGGCGTAGAACCGCTGTCAAGCACCTTGCCTTCAATCGTTTTGGCTGCGGTCTCCGCCTGGGCATGGGACGCAGCAAGCGTAAAAAGAAGCACCCCTGTCGGCACACCAAGTAAGCTCACCGTCAGCGCTGAGATGACCAGCCGTGTTTTCAGGAAGCGCATGGCTTTTCCTCTCACTCTTCTTCGTGTCCGGCAACTTCCGGTTCGTCTTCGTCGATTTCTTCGTCGGCACGCGCCAGCTCAAGCGGGTCCGTAGCTACGATTTCAAATTCCGTGCCGCACTCATCGCAAGTTACGGCGTCGCCTTCTTCTATATCGTCGGCGTCGATGTCTAGCGCGGTGTCACATTCAGGGCAAAGCATGGCAATTCCTCCAAAATCCAAATTGGGGTGTAAGGTTGTGAGCAACAGCGGCGTGGTTCCTTGCTGCCTGTAAACACTGTGTATTGGATGTTTGCCTGTCCACAGACAAACATTTCCATCAGCCTAGAGATGCATAAAACGTTCCTGAAGGAGAATATTTTCACAATGCTGTGGAAGAGACGCTTTAAGAGCCGCCCATTTGAAATTGCGATGTTTGTCATGGCGGCTACCTCCGCCACCTTTGCGCATGCTCTTTCTGACGGTGCAAGCCGCGATCTGGATGCCGGCGGCGTGCGTTTGACTGCATTGCCGGTGGACTCGCAAGTGCAGGCAGCGCTTCGGGGTGTGTCGCCGGACAAGATTCGTGATGACATCACCACGCTGGTTGCCTTCAAAAACCGCTCTACTCTTTCCAGCATGACGCCGAACCTGCCGCCCGGTACCGGTGCCACTGCTGCCGCGGACTGGCTTTTTGCGCAGTACAGCGCCATCAGCCAAAGCTGTGGAGGCTGCCTGGAGGTCAAGCGGGATACATATACCGAACTGCCCGGCACCGGCAACTATGGCAGCCGCATTCCCATACCCACAACGATCACGAACGTATATGCCGTTCTTAAAGGGACTGACGCTTCGCAGGGCATGCGTACGGTGCTGGTGACCGGCCACTATGACTCACGCAACTCGACCAACGAGAACGCAACCGACCCCGCACCCGGGGCCAACGATGATGCGTCCGGTGTCGCGGTTTCACTTGAGTCGGCGCGTGCCTTGTCGAAGTTGCATTTTCCCGCAACGATCATCTTCGCTGCCGTAGCCGGTGAGGAGCAGGGGTTATTTGGAAGCCGCCACCTGGCACAGACGCTGAAGGCGCAGCACGTTGAACTTGAAGCCGTGTTGAACAACGATATTGTAGGAGGCAACACTACGCCGGGCGACACGTTGCAGGATAAGACTGCTGTTCGCGTCTTTTCCGAGGGTATTCCTGCTACGGCAACGCCCGAGCAGGTGAAGCAGATTGAGCTGCTGGGCTACGAGAGCGACTCGCCCTCGCGTGAGCTGGCCCGTGCCATCACCGATGTAAGCGCAACCTATTTCGGCTCCACGGCACCACTTGTAAAAGGTGCTACCGGAGCGATGTTTCACCCGGTACTGGAGCTGCGACGTGACCGTTTTCTGCGCGGCGGCGATCACAGTTCTTTCAATGCTGAAGGCTTCACCGCAATTCGCTTTACAGAGTGGCGTGAAGACTTCAACCACCAGCACCAAAACGTCAGGATGGAGAATGGGGTGCAGTTCGGCGACCTGCTTCAGTATGTCGACTTCAAGTACGTTGCCGAAGTCACAAAGTTGAACATGGCTACCCTGGCCACCCTGGCCCTGGCCCCGCCGCCGCCAGTTGAGGTCAAAGTCGTAACGACCAATCTCGACAACAATACAACGCTGAACTGGCAACCCGGCATGGGCGCGCCCGCCGGTACCCGCTACCAGATCGTATGGCGTGAGCTTGCCGCCACTGACTGGCAGTATGGTGCGGATGCAAGCAAATTCGGCCAGGCGGGCTCGGCGACCTTGCCGGTGTCGAAAGACAATGTCGTGTTCGGCATCCGCGCGGTCGATGCCGCAGGGCATGCCAGTGTGGCAGTAGTGCCATACCCGGCGGCAAGGAAGGCCGGCTCATAAACAGGATGGAACCGGCAGGCAGCAGTCTGCGTATGGTTCCGTAATTAGAAAATGGCGCGAGGTGCGTATGCAGTGGAATGGAAAGCGTGTTCTGTCAGCCTTGTTTCTCATCGGTACTCTGCTGTGTGCCGGGCGCGTATCCCACGCGGACGATTGCGGGACCGAGACCCGGCCTTCCCGTTACCAGCAGCAGCCGGGCGATAGTGCTGATAGTACTCACCTGAGCGTGAGCCGGAAGGTACCCGGTGCAGAAGCTATCGAGATCAATGTGTGCAGCGGTGAGCTGCGCCTGGACCGTTCCACGCAGTCTGACGTGCTCCGTATCGAAGCCAGTTCGCCCGGTGCAGACCAGTCCCTGGCCCATTACCTGCAGGATTTTGAAACTTCCGGCAACCATGCAGTCATCAGCGTGCGCATTCCATCGAAGTACCATGCCATTGTCACGGTATACATACCCCGCGCGTCTGCGCTGCAAAGCGAAGTGAACTTGGGCGCGGGCACGCTGCTGCTGCATGCGGGCGTGTTGCAGGGCGACCGAAAGCTGAACATTGGCGCGGGGAAAGCAGTGCTCTACCTGGATGGAGACCGCGACTACAGCGACTTGCAGGCCAATGTCGGTATGGGCAAGATGACCGACAACCGGCCCGGCGGTCATAACGCATATACCGTCATCTCTCGCAATCTCGCCGGTCATGGGCAGGGTTCGCTACAGGTAAATGTGGGTGCGGGGGAGCTTGACCTGGAACCTGCGGAGAACTAGAGGGGCCAAACTCCCAGTCTCCTGCCGAACCTGCGACAATACAAGCATATGCCGCCGTTTCGTTCCTCCGGAATGCTCGCGTTCCCAGACTTCAGCGGCTTTACACGCTTGCTTGTGCTGTGGAATGTCGGCATCTACTTTGCGTTTTTATTACTGGGGCTGGCTGCACCGGAGCTTTCAGCACACCTGATAGCGATCTTCGCGCTTACACCGGCGCTGGTTGCCCATGGTTACTTCTGGCAGCTCATTACATACAGCTTTTTGCATGCCGGCTTGCTGGGAACCGCCCTGGAACTGCTTTCGCTCTGGTTCCTGGGCTCTTTTCTTGAGGCAAATCATGGCAGCCGCTGGGTAGGAGAGCTATTTTTCTTCTCGGTTCTGGGTGCCGGGCTTACAACGGTCGTCTTGGCGTATGCCACAACCGGCGGACTTTCCACGGGGCTGCTGACAGGAGCATTCGGCGGCATCTTCGGACTGCTCATTGCCTTTGCCGTGCTCTACGGCGACTTGCAGTTCACCATGTTTCCGCTGCCCATTACCATGAAGGCTAAATACCTGGTGGCCATCTACATGCTGTTCGCCCTGGCGCAGCTGTTTGGGCAGAACCGGGTGTACGCCCTGGCCCAGCTGGGTGGCGCGTTCTTCGGCTTTGTATACATCAAGAGCGCACCCCGACGCGGTGTAACTGCAGCTACCGGGCAGCGCTACATGGCTTTGCGCAACGATTATTACCGCTGGAAACGCCGCAATGCCGCCAAAAAATTTGAAGTGTACATGCGCAAGCAGAACCGTGATGTGCGCTTTGACAGCGATGGTCGCTATGTGGACCCCGATACCGGTCGGCCCATGCCCGATAATGATGCCAAGAAAGACCCGAACGACCGCCGCTGGATGAACTAGAACCGGGCTGTATTCTAGAAGCAGCGCAGCCGGCGCTGTATTACCCAGGAGATCCTCGTTGACGTTTCAGAACCTCTTTGTACGCATGGCTGCCTTGGCATGCACCCTGCTCGGCTCCTCGCTTTATGCTCAGATCACCGCGACGGCCCCCGCCGCACCGGTAAGCGAAACGGAAAACCAGCGTTTTGATATCTTGGGCGGGGCTGCCTACTCGCACTTTAACCCCGGTTTCGCGCACCAGGTGCAGGCTACCAATCTGCTCGGTTGGCAAGGTTCGGCAACAGTTTGGGTATCGAACCCGGTAGGCATTGAGGCAACTGCGCGCGGTGTCTACGGCAATTACAATTTGCCGATTAACAGCTTCAATCTCCCGGCTACCTCAAACCTGTCAGAGCACCTGTTCCTGTTCGGCCCCTCAGCCCGACTGTACCAATCGGCCAAGTACACTGCCGGTGCACACCTTTTGATTGGCGGAGCCTATGGCTCATTTGCACAGGGCTTGAACGGCAGCGGTATTCAGCCGTTTCAGATCGGCGTCTACAATACGCAGCTGGCCTTTGCCTATGCAATCGGCGGCTGGGCCGATTACAAGGTCTACCCTCGCTTCGCCGTCCGCTTTACAGCCGACTACCAGCCGACCAGTTACAGCCCCGGCCCAAGCCAGAATGAGTTTTTCGGCGCAGTCGGCATCGTGTACAAGATCGGGCGACGCAAGTAGGCTCGCTCCAGCTAAAGAAAGAAGTGCAATGCGCGGCAATCGTGTGCTGGTCCTGCTCCGCGGCATAAATGTTGGTGGCAAGCACCCGCTGCCTATGCCGGAGCTGCGCGCCCTGTTTGGGGAACTGGGCTGTGACAACGTCGACACTTACCTGCAAAGCGGCAATCTTGTCTGTACAGCTCACCCCTCGCTTACTGCGGCTGCCATGGCCGAGGCGCTTGCGGAGCGGTTCGGGTTCCCGGTGCCGGTGGTGTTGCGTACAGCCGCAGAGCTGCGGAGTTGTGTCCGCGACAACCCGTTTTCTGCGGCAGGTGTCGACTCGCTCCATGTTGTTTTCTTTGCGGAGCCGCCCCATGCCGCTACTGTGCAGGTGCTTGAAAGAAAGTGCATCGGCAAGGAGCAGCTTGCGGTTCATGACCGCGAGCTGTTTCTTTACCTGCCGCACGGCTTTGGCCGCTCCAAGCTGGGATTGGCTTGTACAGCCCCAACCTTGGCAGGCAGCCCGACCGTCCGCAACTGGAAGACCGTGCTGCAAGTGCAGCAGATGTTTTAAGTCTTGAGCGCCGTGCGGATGTGCAGTTCTCGTAATTGCTGATCGGTAGCTTGTGTCGGAGCGTCTACCATCAGGTCGATCGCCTTGGCTGTTTTTGGAAATGCGATGACCTCACGCAGGCTGTTCGCACCGGCCAGAATCATTACAATCCGGTCAAGCCCTAGCGCTATACCGCCATGCGGCGGGGTGCCATACTCAAGTGCTTCGAGAAAGAAGCCGAAGCGGGCTTTGGCCTCCGCCTCGTCCATGCCCAGTGCCTCAAAGATTTTGCGTTGTACGTCCTGCCGATGAATACGGATGGAGCCTGAGCCGAGCTCAAGGCCGTTCATTGCTAGATCGTAGTAGCGCGCGCGGACTGAGGCCGGGTCGCTGGTGAGCCTGTCCATGTCCGCCTCATGCGGCGAGGTAAACGGGTGATGCGATGGAAGCCAGCGCCCGGTGTCGGCGTCCTGCTCAAACATCGGAAAGTCAGTAACCCAGATGGGCTGGAACGCCGTACCGCCTGAGAGGGGTGGCACCCCGGCTGTGCCGCCGTCGAGTGTCTGCCGCATGGCACCGGCTGCTGCCGCAATTACGCGGTCTGTCTCCGCAAAGGCTCCATGACGCTCCGTGTACTTGCGCGCCAGCTCCACGCGTAGATTGCCTGCGGCGGAAAGCACGCCGATTTCCCGTTCCGAGAGCCGACCCGGAGACTTGGTGTTGGACCCGCGAGCAGGTGCCGTGACATCGCCTGCGACTAGCAGCAGCAGGTCGTTCGCAGAGGCTTCAGCCCGCTCACGAACAGCAGCAACGGCAGCAGGGAAGCTCTTCTCCAGACGCTTGAGATCGTCTATGAGCTTGGCACCCTTACGAGTATCAAAAAGCGGGCGGTTTTCGTCGCGCTCCTTGCGCGACAGCTCGCCCACATGCGGCACGCGCACCACAACCACCGGCAGCTCCGGGTCGATACCGAGCGTTTGTAGGTCCTCAGCGGCAAACGCTTCACGCACATCGGTGAGGCCAGGCAGGCGCAGGTCGGGCTTATCAATGCCGAAGCGCCGCATGGCCTCGTCGTAAGTGATGTGCGGGAACGGCGCAGGCAGCGCAATGCCGACTGCCGCGAACGCCGCGACCATGAAGCCTTCCACCACGCGGAAAATCATCTCCTGCTGCGGAAAGGTCATTTCAAGGTCAATCTGCGTGAACTCCGGCTGCCGGTCGGCGCGCAGGTCTTCATCACGGAAGCAGCGTGCGATCTGGAAGTAGCGGTCGAAGCCGGAGAGCATCAGGATCTGCTTGAACAGCTGCGGCGACTGCGGTAAAGCGTAGAACTCGCCCGCATGCACGCGGCTTGGTACGAGGTAGTCTCTAGCTCCTTCAGGTGTGGACCGCGTCATCATGGGCGTTTCAACTTCAAGAAAGCCCTGCGCCGAGAGGTTCGCGCGTACGGCGAGTGCTACCTTGTGCCGGACGAGGAAATTGCGCTGCATCTCGGCACGGCGCAGGTCGATGTAGCGGTATTTGAGCCGGACTTCTTCATTTGCAATCGCTTCTTCAGCGGGAGAGAACGGCGCAAGCTTTGCATCGTTGAGAACCAGGAGCTCACGCGCCACAACCTCGATTTCGCCCGTCGGCATGTTCGGGTTGATCGCGCCCGCACCGCGCAGCCGCACGGTGCCGATCGCCGCAACTACATACTCAGGCCGCACGTGCTCAGCCTTGGCATGGCCCTCGGGCGCAAGGTCACGGTCCAGCACAATCTGCGTGATGCCGTAGCGGTCACGCAGGTCGAGGAAGATGAGGTTGCCATGATCGCGCCGACGGTTGACCCAGCCGAGCAGTGTGACTTGTGTATCAGCATCCGCGGCACGCAGAGTGCCGCAGGTGCCGGTACGTTCCAGTGTTCCCAAGTGGTCGAGCATGTGTGTCTAGGGTACCGCTTACGGGCTGGTTTCTGAAATTGCAATTTCCATCAGTGCAGAGTTGGAATAGGCTGAACATGTGGGTTCTCGTCGGATACATGGAGTCTGGTTCCAGGTATTTGCAAACGACCACTTGCCTCCGCATGTACATGCTAGGTACGGACGTTTGCGAGTTATCGTTGAGCTGCTGCCGAACGGCGATGTCATAAAGGCAAATCGTCCCGATTCGATCCGGCCTGCAAATGGGAGCCGTGTAGCTATTCGACATACTCTGCGTGTAGCAGCAGCAAATTACAACACGCTCATGGCACTTTGGGAGGCCCTGCATGGCTGACATAACAACTGAGGAACAGATCGACCAGGCTCTTGGACTAGCGCGCGTTGCGCCTGAAGAGATCGTAGCGGACCATGTCCAATTTGATTTCGCCCAGCGATTGCTGCTGATTCATCTTTCTAGCGGACGCCGGCTTGTACTTCCGCTTGAAGACGTTCAAAAACTTGGGGAAGCTACGCACGATCAGCTTGAGGACTATGACCTTCTTGGCGATGGGTATGCAATTGAATGGCCGCAACTGGACATTGCGTTCCGCATTGAAGGACTGGTCGAAGGCTTGTACGGGAATGAGGCATGGATGCAACAGCTGCACCGAAACAGCGTTGCGCGATCTGGCACGAAAGCCGTTTCGCAATCAGGAATGAAAGGTGCAAAGTCCAGAAAACGAAAGACAGCAGCAGCTTGAGGCAGTAAATAGAAGGTGTCGATTTTCGGCCATTGCGTGTGCGTCTACTGCGGAACCTAATGCATTTGGCTGAACGAAGCTATACGGTAATACTCCTTAGCAATGTAACTTCTAATTCCGCTTGAGACGTTTTCGTTTGCTCGCCGCTCCCAAAATCTTTCACCGTTAGTACGCCGCTCGCAACCTCATCCTCGCCCAGCAGCACGATCCTGCGCGCCAGCTTGTCCCCTATCTCGAATGACTTCTTCACTCGGAAGCTGCCATCCCCGAGCTCGACCCGCAACCCAGATGCACGCAACTCCTTTGCCAACAGCAGCGCGGCAGCGTTTTGCGCCTCGCCGACCGGAGCAATAAATACGTCTGCCTTGCTGCCGGACTCAGCCTGAACCGTCTGCGCTTGCAGTGTCAGCACCAGCCGGTCTGCGCCGATTGCAAAGCCGATCCCCGGCGCACGCGGGCCGCCAAGCATCTCTGACAAACCGTCGTACCGCCCACCACCCAGCAGCGCGTTCTGCGTACCCAGCCCGGCATCATGCGTAAATTCAAAGGTCGTGCGCGTGTAGTAATCCAGTCCGCGCACCAGCCGCGGGTCTACCGTGTATGCAACCCCGCAAACATCAAGTGCCGCTCGGACCGCGGCAAAGTGCGCCGTTGATGCTTCATCGAGAAAGTCGGCGATTTTCGGAAGTGCATCAATCGTTGCCTGGTCCTCGGGCACCTTGCAGTCCAGTACGCGCAGCGGGTTCGTCTCCGCGCGGCGTCGGCAGTTCTCGCACATGCCCGGCGCCAGGGGAACTAGGGCTTCGCGTAGTGCAGCGACATACTTCGGCCTGTCCGCAGTCGAACCAACCGAGTTGATCGCCAGTCGCCAGCCGACCACCCCCAGCGCATCCAGCAGGGAAGCCAGCATCTCCAACACCTCGGCATCCCGCAGCGGGCTTTCTGAACCCGCTGATGCCGGCCCAATTACCTCCGCGCCGATCTGAAAGAACTGCCGGTAACGGCCCTTCTGCGGGCGCTCCCGCCTGAACTGCGGTCCGATGTAGTACAGCTTTTGCAGCAGCCCGGTCTCGCCCAGCTTGTGCTCGATGTAGGCCCGCACCACCCCGGCCGTGTTTTCGGGACGCAGCGTCAGCGACTGTGCTTTTTCGCTCGCCGCGCGTGCCCGGTCTTCCCAGGTGTACATTTCTTTTGAGACGACATCGGTTTCCTCGCCGATACCGCGCGCGAACAACTGCGTATCTTCAAAGATGGGAGTGCGAATCTCGCCGAAGTTGTAGCGCGCAAAGATACGCCGCGCTGTAGCATCCACGCGGTTCCACAACTCGGTTTCAGGCGGCAGCAGATCGCGCGTGCCGCGTACGGCTTTCAGGATACTCATGGGTGGTCAGTCTACCAGCAGGTCTATTAAAATCAGCGGCAACCTGCCCGCTATCTCTGCCATCTTCTGCAATCAGCAAGTAAGGAGCGCCACAATGCCGCAACGCAAAAGCACAATCCTGGCACTCGTCCTATGCATCTTTTTCGGACCGTTTGGGATGCTCTACAGCACCGTTTTGGGTGCTGTTGTTATGGGAATTCTTTATCTCGCCATCGGCATTCCCACTGCCGGCATCGGCCTTGCCGTGCTACATCCCATTGCAGTTGTTTGGGGCGTGTGGGCAGCGCACCGCGCCAACGTAGGTTAGGGCATGTCGCTCAGATATTGAGCCGTGTAGTCGAGGTAGTTCTGTGCGTACATCTGGATCAACTCATAATCCTCTGTTGTGATTACACGGCGAATGCGTCCCGGCACCCCGGCCACAAGCGAACGTGGCGGAACTACCATGCCTTCCGGGATTACTGCACCTGCCGCAATAATCGATCCTTCGCCGATCCGTGCATTGTTAAGCACAATGGCACCGATGCCGATCAGGCAGTGATCTTCAATGACGCAGCCGTGCACAGTCGCATTATGCCCGATGGAAACCCCTTCGCCCACATGCACCGGGTATAGGTGTCGCATGCCGTGCAACACGGCACAGTCCTGCACATTGGACCGCGCTCCGATGCGGATGGAATGTACATCACCACGTACTACTGCATTCATCCAGATGCTTGCCTGCTCGCCCAGCACCACATCGCCGATCACCTGCGCAGAAGGATCGATATAGCAGCTATCAGGAACAACCGGCACCATACCCTTGTAAGAACGAATCACAAAGCGTCGCCTTTCCTTGTCATGGAATACAGACACAAAAAAGCGCGCCCGTAAGCGCGCTTTTTCACTGAGTGCTAAATGCTATGCAGTTGCCTGGCTAAAGCCTTCAATGGTGACATGCGCCTGCGCAACGTGCTGTGACTGCTTCGCAATAACGGAGCGGATCGTGTCAGAAATAGTGTTATCTGCAAGAGCTTCCTGGTAAGCCTTCTTGGCCGCTTCCTCACCCCCGACAGCAGTTTTCAACAAGGAATGATCTCCGCCGCCCAGCTTGCCCATCAGATCGCCAAATACACGATGTATGGTCCCCAGTGTGGTACCTGTTTCATGGACATCGGCATCGGTAACGCGATTGACGGCTGATTCAAGCTCAGCCGCATAGCTGCCGCGCACCTTGGATTCTTCCATGAAAAAGGCCTTTTGCTGAGGGTTATCGATGTGTTGACCAATATCCGCATAGCCTTTTTCACCGTCACGCAGTACAGAAATGAGAGTTTTAATCGTAAGATTGTCATTTGCCATGGATGCTAGCTCCTTCTCTTATGGAGATGGCATGGAACTGCCCAGTGTTGCCGCCTGCCTGCATATCCAGGTACATCAATTCCGCAGACACATGAAAAATGCGCCCCCTTGACAGGCAAGTGCCAGGCAAGGAGGCGCACGGGTTTCGAGAAATGAATTAGGCTGCTACAGATGTTGAACCGAGAGCACTTTTAGCTTGTGTAACTAGCGCAGCAAAGCCCGGTTCATCCCGCACTGCCATATCTGCCAGGATTTTGCGATCAAGCCCGATACCGGCAACCTTGAGCCCGTGCATGAACTGCGAGTAGGACATGCCTTGAATTTTTGCCGCTGCGTTGATACGTACAATCCACAGGGAACGATATTGGCGCTTCTTCTGCTTGCGGCCGCTGTATGCAAACTTCAGACCGCGTTCAACAGCTTCCTGCGCTGCCTGGTAAAGCTTTGACTTTGTAAGGAAATATCCGCTCGCGCGCTTCAAAATCTTCTTGCGGCGATCATTGCGTTTGGTTCCACGTTTTACGCGTGGCATGGGCCTACTCCTTTTTGCGTCTTGCTGGTTTGGCGGTTGGAGGTAGGTAGTACCTCTTCACACGCTTCGTACCGTAAGTCTCTCAAGCCTTTTCAAATGAACTCGGCTTGGGGTCAGCGCGCACGCTGCTGCGCCTCCCACATGAAAATCCCACCCGGAGAGGCAGGAGATCATGGACTCAGGCGTAGGGGATCATACGGGCAACCTTCTTGTAGTCGGCATCCGAAACCAGCGTGCTGTGTGCCAGCTTGCGCTTGGTCTTGGTCTGCTTCGAGGTAAGAATGTGCCGCATTTTTGACTGGCCGCGCTTGATCTTACCGGTTCCAGTCTTTGAGAAGCGCTTGGCAGCGCCCTTGTGCGTTTTCAATTTTGGCATGGATGTCCTACTACTTTTCTGCCGGAGACACAAAGTGCCTGCAACATTCGGTAGTATACATGGGCCGCAAGACCCTAATTTTCAAGGGAAGCTCCAAAGCTCTTTGCCAGCAGTTGTAAAAGTGCTGCGGGCTGGTGACTTGGCACTGTATAGGTTGCGCCGGGGTAGTCATGAGCATACGTCGGACTAGCTACGATGACAGGCACTCTAGGTGCGCTTTGCAGCACCTTGGCAATGATGGAGTCGCAATCCTGAAGCAGACCATGTATCAATACGGCATCTACAGCAGGAAAACGGCGTACAAGTGCCAATCCATCTTCGCTGTTGTATGCAGTCAACACGTTGTGCTTGGCAGTTTCTACTATCAGCTTTCGCGCTGAAAGACCTTCAGGCTGTTCCGTTTCAATCATGATAATTACAAGGGATCGCAAACTGGAGGCTCCTCAACGAACTTGGATTGACGTACCTTTCAAGCCTATGGTTGAGAGGCACAGCAAAAGAGGTTGAGGAGGAAATAAGACCAGTAAAGACGTTACCGCAGTAACTTTAACAAAGACGCTTCTACTCAGCGGTATATGTCGTTACTGCACAACAGGTGAAGCAGATTCCTGCTGTTTAAGAGGTGCAGCTGCCTTTTTCACGGCTGCTTCCTTTTCTGCAACAAACTTCTTACCCGGCGCGATAATGGCATGAAGCGTCGTACCTTCCATGCGCGGCATGAACTCAACTGCACCGGTATCTCCAATATCAGTGATCAACCGGTGGATGATGTTGTAGCCGAGATCGCGATGCGCCATTTGCCTGCCGCGAAAACGCAAACTTGCCTTGACCTTGTCACCTTCACCAAGAAATCGCATGGCCTGATTCTTCTTAGTCTGGTAATCATGCTCATCTACGGTGACTGAGAACTTTACTTCTTTGATAACGATGACTTTTTGCTTCTTACGGGCGGCACGATCGCTCTTATCCTTCTCGTACAAAAATTTGCCGTAATCTTGAATTCGGCAAACGGGGGGGATAGCAGTAGGCGATACTTCTACCAGATCGAATCCACGTTCACGAGCGAGTTTAAGCGCCTCAAAAGGAACTAGAATTCCAAGTTGCTCGCCGTTTTCGTCAATGACCCGTACTTCGCGTGCGCGAATCTTATCGTTGATCCGAATAAATTGCTTGGCCGAACGTTTATCGATGACTGCCTCCGCTAAGATGCTTAGGACACTTACCCCAGCACCTTCATAATATCATTAGGATGCAAGTACCGGTGTTCAGGCTCTGCCTGTACAACATAGTTCTGCTTTCAGTGGGCTGCCGGTACCGGCAAGCAATTTTACGGTGACCATCGTGTCCGGCAGGGCAGGAGAGCCGCATGAGGAATCATCCAGGGCTACCCGCAGAAAGTTTGCCGTCATCGCTGTGCCGTCACGCAGTACAACTGCTGAAAAGCTCTTTCCGGCACACTTCTGTTCCAGGGCTTGCTGCTTGCGTTCTGCCAGTTGAGTCAGCAGACCCATTCTCTCCTGTGCAACCGTACCCGGTACCGGCACCTGTCGATGCATCGACTCTGCCGCGGTACCCGGTCGGGGAGAAAAGGGGAACAGGTGTAAGTGCGTCAGCGGCAGGGTGTCAATAAACTCGTAACTCTCACGAAACAGCGCGTCCGTTTCTCCGGGGAAGCCGACCATCACGTCGGCCCCGATGGCCGCATGGGGCAGCAGTTTACGAATCGCCCGCACTTTCTCTGCATAGTGCCATGGCCGATAGCGCCGATGCATGCGCCGCAGAATCGTATCTGAGCCGGACTGCAAAGGCAGGTGTGCATGCGGTGCCAGCCTGGGGTGCGCACCTTGCGCGTACTCGGCAAACAGCGCCAGCAGTTCGTCATTCCAGTCCATGGGTTCAATGGACGACAGGCGGAGCCGGGGCAGCGTGGTTTGCTCCAGGAGGGCGCGTACCAGCTCCGACAGGGAAGTCTGTTGGGCGTGGTCGCGTCCCCAACGCCCCAGGTTGATGCCGGAGAGCACCAGCTCCTGCCCGCCGCTTTCGGCAAAGCTGCGTGCTGCTGCCAGTGCCTGCTTCAGCGATATCGACCGGCTGGGTCCGCGCGTCTCCGGAATCACGCAGAAGGAGCAGCGATTCCCGCAGCCATCTTGAACCTTCAGTATGGGTCGCGTGCGCAAGCCGGTGCCCAGGATTGGCAACGGGATCGGCAGCGTGGCGGCTTCTTCATGCTCTGCCGCGATCCAGCGGCCCGCAAATGGCACATGCAGCACTTGTAAGGGTGCCTCGCTCAGCATGGCGAGAGGCACAAATCCTTTTGCAAGCTGAGAAGCTACCTGCGCCGTATGCGCCTTATGGCTGTTGCCCACTACGGCCGCCACACCCGGCAGCGCCGCTAACTCGTCCGGTGCACGCTGCGCGTAGCAACCGGTGACCACAATCCGGGCTTCAGGGTTAGTGCGCCGCACCCGGCGTAGGAAGGCGCGGGCACTTCGCTCGGCCTGTGCTGTTACCGCACAGGTGTTTACTACGACCACTTCAGCGGTTGCATATGGCTCTGGCGCGAGGCCGTTTCCTTCAAGCTGAGCGGCAATGGCATCGCCGTCAGCAGTGCTCGTACGGCAGCCAAAATTCTGTATTGCGTACCCGTTCACACCTTTAGTGTACGTTCGTGCGAATATCGGCTTGGGCAGTATGCCGCGTGGATCCATATGCCTGCTAAACTCAGGTTCGGCGACAGAGGGGATGAAGGGGACGAAAACCATGGCAAAGCGAAGAATTCTGCTGGTAGACGACGAGCTCACCATCTTGCTGACACTTAAAGCCGTGCTTGAAATCAGCGGTTTTGAAGTAGAAACGGCTGCTTCCGCGCGCGAAGGCCGCACCAAAATACGCACTCACGCTTACGACATGGTCATTACCGACATGCGTATGGAAAGTGAAAGCGCCGGTCTTGAAGTGGTGCAGGCCGCAAAAAAGGCTTCCTACCAGCCCGCCGTGGCCATGCTGACTGCTTTCCCAATGCCCAGTCTGGATTGGAACGATGACGGTGTTGAAAGCGCAGACACCATGCTGGTGAAGCCCATGAACACCCATGACCTGTTGACCCAGCTCGAAGCTCTGCTCGCCAGTCATGAAGCCAAGAAGCGCAAAGCTGTAGTGAGTTCGTAAGCCGTTGCGCTAGCCTGATGCAGCTTTCGCCATGCGATACACCGGCTAGGCCCTGACAGCCGGCTGTATCCCAAATTTTCCATGAACAGGTTGCAGGATCGAGCGCGCTTGATTAAGCGGCTCTTTTGTTGATGCTGTTTTTGTAGCGCTACTAGGCTAGCCGTCTCCAGACCAATATGAAATTTTGGATACAAAACCAGGTTTCATTCAAAAGAGTGCATCCCGCAAAAGACCGGCACTTGATTTTTAGCATTGAAGTCATGACTTCCGGGAAGTTCTTGAGCTCCCGGACTTTGGCCCAAAAATTGCTAGCTCTCCGGTTACACCCTATCCAAGGCCTAACGAGTATCTCGTTAAAGCCTGGAAACCCTGGAGAACTATGCCGCGCAAGCCATTCCGCAAGTCCACCCAGACTCTTCTGATGAGCGCAACGATGCTGCTCTCCGGCATCATGCCCGCTACTTACTTACTCCCGGCATACGGCCAAGGCATTACCACCGGTGTCATCGTCGGGCGCGCTGAAGATGCTTCAGGCGCTATCGTGCCGAGCATGAATGTGACAGCCACACGCGGTGCAACCGGTGTAAAGCTAACTACAATTACGGATCAAAAAGGCGAGTTTTCTTTTCGCAACGTTCCTGCAGGTACTTACACCTTAACAATAGGGGGAGGGGGATTTGCCGAGAACAAAATAGACAACATTGCTGTGACAGCCGGCCAAAATACTGACTTGGAAGCTATTAAGTTAGGAGTTGGATCGTCGTCTACGAGTGTAGAAGTAAGTACAGCGGTGACTCCACTTCTGCAAACTACTGAATCCCAAGTCTCCACCACATTCGACGCCCTGCAAACAGAAGATCTTCCATTAAACGGAGCACTCGACAACATCGCTCTTCTTCAGCCAGGAGTTGCCATTGGACATGATGCTTCTTTCAGCAACTCAAACGGTTTTGATCTATCTATCAATGGGCAACGCTCTCGGTCCAACAACTATGAAATCGATGGTCAATCCAATAATGACAATTCCGTTGCTGGACCACAGATCTTTTTTGCCAATCAGGATGCAATCGAAAACATTCAAGTCATTAGCTCGAACTTTAGTGCTGCTTATGGGCGAAATCTCGGTGGTGTCATAAATTATGTAACAAAGGCTGGAACCAACCGCTTTCATGGAAGTGGCTACGAGTTCTTCACCGGGGATTTTCTCCAGTCTGCCACAAACGCCGAACGTCTTTCCAATGTAAGCAGTTTACCTCGATACGTGGACAATCGTTACGGTGGCACCTTCGGCGGTCCGGTTCTACGCGATAAGATATGGTTTTTTGGAGGCACTAATTTTGAAGCTCGTCGCCAAGGTTTCACTCCCCTAATCGTTTCCAATCCCACTCCAACCCTCGCAGGTATTCAGCAATTACAGGCAGCCTTCCCGAACAATCCCGCTGTTACAGCCCTGGCTACTCAAGGTCCGCTCGCTGTTTTACAGACGCAGGCTTTCGGCCCTACTATTACACGTCAAGTTACAGGGCCGAATGGAACTGTTCTTGCCATTCCGTTTACACGGTTTAATACATCTGTTCCACCTCTCTATAACGATCAGGAAGATTTAGGCCGCATCGACTGGCAGCCTGGTAGTAAAGATCACTTCTTCCTTCGCTATATTTACCAGAATACAAATAGCACTAACAACCAGCTTGGTAACGGTTATTACTACAATGTTCCAGGTATAACGCACTCAATTGGAGCTGACTTTACCCACACCTTTTCGCCGCACTGGGTTAACCAGCTTCGATACAGCTTTCAGCAAAGCAAGTTATTCTTTCAAGGTGGGTTGCAGCCAAACTGCGTATCTACAACTTTGGCAGATTGTACTTCTTCCGTGACAATTAGCGGAAGTGCCGGTTTTGGCTATGCAACAAACTTGCCGCAGGGTCGTACAGTGAAAGCAACACAGGTGCAGGACAATGCCACCTGGACACATGGCGGTCACAATGTATCGTTTGGGGGCGATTTTACATATCAGAATTCTCCGAACACCTTCCTTCCCAACTACAACGGCGGCTATAGCTTCTCGAATTTTAGCAACTACATTCAAAGCGTCGGTACTTTAAACCTAGGCAATGGCAATCCTGTGATTCCTTTTACCGAATCAGATTACGGTCTTTACATCCAGGATGACTGGAAGGTTTTCCCTTCATTGACTCTGAATCTCGGCTTCCGTTATGAGTTTTTCGGTCAAGCGGTTAATCTTTTGAACTCTGAAACCGTTGCACGCGAAACGGGACCGAATCCATTTTGGGATCCGACCCTTCCATTGTCGCAGCGCACGTACGGTTATACACAGCCGAATTATAAAAACCTTGAACCTCGTTTCGGTTTTGCCTACAATCCGCAACAGTTACAACGGCTTGTTGTACGCGGTGCCTACGGAATCCAATATGATCCTTCTTTCTACAACATCTTTCTTAATTCCGCCACGGCAGCTCCAGTCATCAATCTCGGTACCATAGCTTGTAATGGCACCTGCATCCCTGGCAATGGGGTATCCGGTAGCAATGTTCGTGCTCTCAATCTTCCAATGATTCCGACTGGAGTCAATCCGAGTTACCGTAACCAGACAAACAATCCAAGTACCTTTGTTAATCCTCGTGCGCAGACCTACAGCCTTGGTATCCAGTATGACATCCGTAAAGCTGTAATTGGTATCGGCTATGTCGGTAACCATGTTTCGCGACAGTTTCTTTCAACAAATGGCAACCCGTATCTGCTCCAGGTAGCGAACGCATTTCCTAATGTGGTCAGTCCATCAAGCCTCTGCCAGACGCCTGGTTCATTAGGTCTCGGCAGGTTAAGTTGCAATAATGGAAATGTAACCACACGTAATAACAATGCCTTCAGTATCTACAACAGTTTGCAGGCTCAGGTGCAAACACGTTCCCTGTATGGCGCTACATTGAGCGCCAGCTATACTTATAGCCGCATCATTGACAATACTGATGAGGTATATGGTGCCAGCTCATCGAGTGGATCGCTCAGCAGCTCTCCTTTCGCTCAGAACCCGCTTTCTACAGACACGCCAGAGCGGGGTGTAGCTAATTACTCGTACCCGAATCTGGCGAATATCGGGCTGGTCTATCAGGTTCCGTCACTTATCAGTA
The DNA here is from genome assembly GCA_964236655.1 of uncultured Acidobacteriaceae bacterium. Lineage (GTDB taxonomy): Bacteria > Acidobacteriota > Terriglobia > Terriglobales > Acidobacteriaceae > EB88. The sequence continues at coordinate 57,461 of CAXSFX010000001.1, forward strand.
AATCGACATTTACGGGTAAACTTTTGGGCGGTTTTGAGTTTGCAAGCAACTGGAATTTTAACAACGGAGAAAGCTACTCGCCGAATCAGTTCTACCAAGCAACAACTTTCACGGATCCAACTAAAGCAACTGCAACAGCTAATAGCACAAGCTACTGCGATCCAAAGTTTAACGCCCGTCAAGGCTACGATGTTTGCCGTCCTGTACTCGCTAATGCCGCTGCTCCTGTGCAAGCCATGGGCATCTATGTTAACGATCAACCACATAAGTTTACAACCAATGGAACCGGCTATTACAACTATCAGTCAACAGATACTAACGGTAATCTAAACGCGCCCATCAATCCAAACCAGGTGCATTGGCTTTATAACAATCAGGCATATGCCAACCTAGTCGGCAATCCTTTTCCTGGTTCTGCCAGAAATATCGTCCGCGGGCAGGGCTATAACAATGTAGACGCTTCCATTATTAAAACCACAGAGATTAAGGAGGGAATTGGTATCAAGCTGTATATGAATGCCTTTAATGTTTTAAATCACCAGTTTCTCGGTACTCCCGATCCGAACATTGAGAACACCACATTCGGTACATTCGAAGCCAATCCCGGAACTCAGCGCTCTGTACAAATCGGTGGCAAAGTTATCTTTTAGTTGATGTTGTAACAAGCAAAGGCCCGGCTTGCGCCGGGCCTTTTCACCTATAACTAATTAATCCGCTTCTTTTCTAGCCTTCTTGCGATTTCGCTTGCGCGCCAGCGCTTCTTTCACGCGACGCTTTTCTCCGGGCTTCAGGTAGAAGCTGTGACGCTTCACTTCCTTGATGATGTCCTCGGTTTGCACCTTGCGTTTGAAACGCCGCAGTGCATTTTCAAGCGGCTCGCCTTCCTGCACGCGAACCTCTGCCAAATTGATACACCCCAATCCTTGCCAGACAGGCTCCCCGGGCATACTCGCCGGTCTTTAGAGTTTAGCGCATACTGCATAGCCTTGCGAAACCATGCGCTATCCTTTCCTCTATGCCCCAGCAGGAACAGCCCGCGGCTGAAATCTTTACGAGCCTCCCTTCCTACGACCCCGCGGAACTTGAGCGAGCCTTTGCCGAACTCCGGCAGCAGGTACAGGCAGAAGCCGCCTCACTCACCGGCCCCGATGCTGCCGAGCAGTTTCGTCTCGCGTGGCTCGGCCGCAAGCAGGGTCGCTTAAAGTCGCTCTCGGATGCCTGGCTCAAAGCCGCCGCTCCCGACCGGAAGCGCGAAGTCGGTCAGCGCTTCAACGAGCTGAAAGCCGTCATTGAACAAACGCTTGCAGACCTGGAAGCTCATGGCACATCCTCCATTCTTCTGTCCGAGTCAGTTGACATTACACTTCCTGGGACCGTGCCAAAGCTTGGTGCCGAGCACCCGCTCATCAAAACCATGCACGAGATGATCGCCGTCTTTGAGCGCATGGGCTACTCGGTTGCTACCGGCCCCGAGGTCGAAACCGACTTCTACAACTTTGAGGCTCTCAACTTTCCGCCCGGCCACCCGGCGCGCGATACCCAGGACACGCTCATCGTCGCGGGTCAGGGGCGCAAGCCGGGCCGCGAGCGCCTGCTGATGCGCACCCACACCTCGCCCGTGCAGATCCGCTCCATGGAGGCGCAGCCACCGCCGATACGGCTCGTGATCCCCGGTAAGGTGCACCGCAATGATGCAGCGGACGCGACCCACTCGCCGGTCTTCCACCAGATCGAGGGCCTGTGCGTAGACACAAACATCACCTTTGCTGACCTCAAGGGCACGCTCGACCACGCCATGCGCGAGTTCTTCGGGCCAAGCGTGCGCACTCGATTTTTTCCGTCCTTCTTTCCGTTTACCGAGCCGAGCGCCGACGTGCAAATCTCCTGCCCCTTTTGTGGCGGCAAGGGCTGCCGCAAGTGCAAGCACTCCGGCTGGATTGAGCTGCTGGGCTGCGGCATGGTGCATCCGCAGGTCTTCCGCGCGGTGCAAGGCAAGCAGCCTGCCTACGACCCAGCCCGCATATCAGGCTTCGCCTTCGGCATGGGCGTGGATCGGATTGCCATGATGAAGTACGGAATTAGTGATATTGGGCTGCTGTACGGCGGAGATGTGCGATTTCTGGAGCAATTCGCATAATAGACGCTGAGATTATAGAGTTATCTATCAAATTTTTCTAAAGTGCGGTTGTCTTACTGCTGTAGTAGTTTTTAAGCTTGCCAGCATGCTCTATAAAAGCATCCCGCTGCTGTTTTTCAGAAGTGACCATCGATAGCATTTCATTGATTTGACTCCGGGTATAAAATTCTTCCGCAATAGCCATGATAGAAGGATCGCTGATCACATCGCCAAGAAAATTTCGACAGTATAGTAAATTAGGCTTGCTTTTCAAAAGCTCTTCTAGCTCATATCGGGCTAGCTGGTCATTGCCGATCTTGTTCTCGCACATAAACAAGTAAAAGCGCAACCAGGTTCTGTCATCTACGCTTTCAACAGAAGCTTTCCTAATGAAACGTTTACAAGCCGAGAAACGTTCTTGGTAAAAAAGGCTCTGCACTTTGTCGAAAAGAGTATTTCGATCCTGATATTTATTCGAGAGTATCATCTCTTGAAGTTCGCAAAAAAGTTGGTAGAGTTCCGTTAAACTTGCAGCAAGGTAGGAAAGACTTGGGTTAATTGGCAAAAGCTGCTTGTCGCCCATAAATATAGATACATTGTCCTCGTGCTTTTCGAGAGAATAAGGTTCCAGTTTGCTCCTTATCTTTTCGAGACACGTGATCTCGTTCGTACTCATGAACGTGCTGAACTGGAATAATCTGTTTGTGATCTTATTTATATATTCAAGTTTGCGATAGAGCTCCTCCCCAATTGGCATAAGGAATGCGCTTGCCTGTGTGTCGTAAAGATAGCTACTATTTAAGCATTTATTCTGAAGACCACATTCGATGTCATACCGTTGAAGTCGCGCGCCTCTAATTTCTGCCTGGAAAAAGGATGGAGAGCGCGAAGCGTGCTGCATAACCAAATCAAACAACGAGAACAGGGTCGAGTACGCTTGGTGCATCTGGAACTCTAGCTTGGGCCGAAGCTTGTTGTATCTACTGCGTTTAGGAAAGCGCGAGAAGGCGAACCAAAAGATAACGGCTGCCACGATGTTCTCTATAAAAGAAAGCAGTATGGAAAGATAAAAGCTCTTCATTGCGGCGGCTCAATCCTCATAGTAGCGGCCTTCAGGAGGCATCAGGAATATGTTGCATCGCTGGCTGCTACAACAAAGAGTATTTCCCCTTACATGTAGCACTCAAAGAACTTTAGAATCAGAGAGGTTGCTCAATGAAAATCCTAACCCAGTGGCTCCGCTCTTATCTCCCCACTCTCCACGCCACCGACCATGAGCTTGCCGAAGCCCTCACTCTCCATGGCATCGCCGTTGAAGGCATCTTCGATCTAACCCCGCAGCACGGCCCGGACGCAGGTTCGCTCTTCGAAATGGACATCACCACCAATCGAGTCGATGCCATGAACCACTACGGCATCGCGCGGGAAGCGGCGGTCGTCTTCAGCACGCCGCTGCTTCCGCTCGATCTGACCCTGCCTGAGACGGAACCCAAAGGGGATTCCGGTGAAGCCTTTCCCATCAGGGTCGAAGCTCCTGACCTGTGCGGACGCTTCACCGCTCGCGTTCTGCGCAACATCACCATCGCTCCAAACGAGAACACAAGCGAAGTCGCCCATCGCTTCCGCCTCCTCGACCAAAAGCAAATCTCAAACGCCGTCGACGCCACCAATTACGTCACCCAGGCCATCGGGCAGCCGACGCATGCCTTTGATCTCGACAAGGTACAGGGCGCGCTCATCATCCGCCGTGCCAGGGCGGGTGAGCCGTTAAAAACCCTGGACGGCATAGACCGCGAGCTCCACCCGGACGACCTCGTCATTGCTGACGAGACCCGCGCCCTATCCCTGGCCGGTGTCATGGGAGGCTGGGACTCGATGATTACCCCCACCACCCGCAACATCCTCGTCGAGGCCGCCTGGTTCGACCCTGCCGCTATCCGGCGCACCTCCAAGCGTCACAGCCTGCACACCGACGCCTCGCACCGATTCGAACGCGGGGCTGACTTCAACGCCGCCCCGCAAGCATCCGCGCTCGTCAGCCGACTTATCCTTGCCCATGGCGGTCACATCAGCGGACCGTTCGTCGATATACAGGACCAGAAAGCACAAGCCCGCACCGTCAGCCGCCCCCCGGTGCGCCTCCACATGCGCGAAGTCCACCGCATCTTGGGATCAACTTGGGGCCCCACCGATCACCCAAGCGGCATCTCCGGCTCTGAGGCAACCACGATCCTGCTCGGCCTGGGCTGCACCATGGCGACGGACGAGGCCATCCCCACGCACGACCTCGCCCACGGCACGGTAATCCAGATCACCTCACCCGTCGCGTCCTTTCCCGCCGTCAGCGAGGAAGTTCCAGCCCCACCCAGCACTACGTCCGGCACTCTTGAGCCCACGGGCGCAAACCCTGCCCGCGCCCGCGAAGCCGCCCCAAACTCCACCCCCGACCACCCGCACTTCGACATCAGCCTCCCCTCGTGGCGGCTCGACCTGGAGCGCGAGATTGACTTGCTCGAAGAGATCGCCCGCGTCTACGGCTACAACCGCTTCCGCAATACGCTGCCGGTCTTTACCGGCTCGGTCCGAGAAGCGCAACATGCCCAGCCCGGTGCGCCTGCCTTGCGCATCGTCCGCCGCACGCTCCTGGGTGCAGGCTTGTCTGAGGCCATCTCCAGCACCTTCGTCTCTGCAGCGGATGCAAACGCCTTCGCGCCGCAACCGGGCACAGCCGTTCCCATGGAAAACCCGCTCAGCGAAGAAGCCGGCATGCTGCGTCCATCGCTCGCCCCCGGTATGCTCACCATGCTGGCGCACAACCTGCACCGGGGCGTTGAAGACGCGGCGCTATTTGAACTCGGCACCATATTCACCGGTGCAGGCCCCACGGCTACTGACCGGATCGACGAGCGGCCCTCACTTGCCTTTGGTGTCACGGGCACGCTGCACGGCAAGCCGGTCGACTTCTTCGCAGCCAAAGGGATTACGGAAGCACTTGCCGCGCAGTTTACCTCGCGCCTGCTGTATTTTGACCGCTTCCCACCGGAAGCAGGCTTGATGCCCAGCTGGCTGCACCCGGGCCGTTCGGCCAGGCTTGTCATGGATGGCGCAACCATCGGCTTCTTCGGGCAACTGCACCCGGACGAAGCCGCGCGTCGCAAGATCAAGCAGGCCGTCATCCTGGGTGAGCTGCGTATGGACCGTCTATTACTGCTTGGCTTGCGCCACTCGCTGCCGCGCGAGCTTTCACGCTTTCAGCCGGTGCGCCGCGACTTCTCCTTCCTGCTGCCTGAGCACGTTCCGTATGGTGCTGTGAAAGAAGCTTTACAGAGTCTCCAAATTGCCGAGCTGCAATCCTTTGAACCTGCCGAGGTGCGGCGCGATCTCGCGGGCGAGCAGGTTGCCGCAGGGGAGTACTCGCTCCTCCTGCGCACCGTGTTCCAATCGTCTGAGCGCACGCTGCGCGACGAGGACTTGCAAGGCTGGGCACAGACCATGCAAGCTGCTGTGGGTACGCTGGGAGGCCGACTGCGCAGTTAACGCGGTTTTCCTGTAAGTCTTGAAGAGCGACGTGCCCCTATCGCGCAGGAATCTCTTCGCCATGCCAAGCAAGCTCAGTCCGAATCCCCTCGCTGACAAGGGCGCGTTTTGTACGCAACCCAGCCCACGTGTACCGCCCCGGCTCATCGCCGGGGTTCTGCTTGCGTGGCTCGCGCTGCGGTTTGCCGTGGAGATCGTCAAGTCAGGGCGCGGCAGCGCTCCGGGGCTGCTCGCGGCTGCCTTGGCCGGCCTGGTTCTGGGAGCCAGCTTGTGGTGGGTAGCGCATCGGCAGATCGGCACCAACGGCGCTGTCATCGCGCTCAGCTTTCTCGTGACGTCTCCGCTCCTGCTGCACGCAGGTTCAGCCGCCTTTGCCTCGCTCGGGCTGTTCGCCATGCTGTTTACCGCGGTAGGGGTGGCGCATACGTTGCAGGGGCCTCGCCGCAAGTGGCCGCCGCGCATCCTGCTTATGTCGGCACTGGTTGCGTTTACCTCGGCGGTGCAGCCCCTGGCCTGCCTGGCCGGGCTGCTGCTTGCGGCTGTTGCCATGCTTTACCTGGGCGAGCGTAAACGCCTGCTGTTGCCATATCTATTCATCCTCTGGATTTTTGTCGCGATCGGTGCCTTGTCCCTGCAAGTGGTATTGAGGGGATTGTTTTCGCGGTACCTGCCGCACAGCAGCTTCCCTGGTAGTTTCACATTTCAGCCATCCCCCGGGCAGTATGCCGGTCTCGCTTTGGCTTTGATCGTCGTGCTGGGCCTGTGGCTCGGGTCCGCACGCTCGCGCTACTTCGGCAACTCGGCACCGTTGTTGGCAGCCTTTGCCTTGATAGCGATTGCGCCCTTGGTCGGCTTTGTATCGCTGGTATGGAGCCTGCCGTTTCTGCTGCTCTTCATCGCCGGGGTTGCCGCCGATGGGCTGCAATCGCGCCGCTCCCGGGCGGTCTCTGTACTGTTTGGCGTGGCTCTCATTCTTCAGGCCATCTTTTTCTAAGCTGCAAGCCGCAGTTACACTGGGTCCTGATGATTACCTACGGCGACAACCCGGACCGCCTGGTCTCTGCCGCGCGCGCTGACGAGGAAAACTCATTTGAGCTCAAGCTGCGCCCGCGCCTGCTACGAGAGTTTATCGGCCAATCCAAGGCCAAGCAGCAGCTGGCCATCGCGCTTGAAGCCGCCAAGGCCCGCGGCGAGGCGCTGGACCATGTGCTGCTCTTTGGGCCGCCGGGATTGGGCAAGACTACCCTCGCGTCCATTTTGGCGAATGAGCTCGATGTCGGCTTTCAGCAAACCTCGGGCCCGGCACTGCAAATCCAAGGGGACCTTACCGCCATCCTCACCAATGTGCGCGAGCGGCAAGTGCTTTTTCTCGATGAAATCCACCGCCTGCAGCCGGTGCTTGAAGAAAAGCTTTACACCGCGCTTGAGGATTACAAACTCGACATCATCATCGGGCAAGGCCCCGGTGCGCGCACGCATGTCATGGACATCAAGCCGTTTACCTTTGTGGCCGCTACCACCCGCCCTGGCTTGTTGACTTCTCCGCTGCGTTCGCGCTTCGGCATCCTGCTGCGGCTGGAGTATTACACCGACGAGGAATTGCGCTTTGTGGTCGAGCGCTCCGCCGAGGTGCTGGGCGTAGCCATCGACACGGACGGCGCAGCCGAGATTGCGATGCGTTCACGCGGCACCCCGCGCATTGCCAACCGGCTGCTACGCCGCGTGCGCGACTTCGCACAGGTGCGCGGTTCGGGTGCAATCGACCGCAAAACGGCCATGAGTGCGTTGGAGTTGCTTGAAGTTGACGCGCACGGCTTTGACGAGCTGGACCGCCGCCTGCTGCTCACCATCATTGAAAAATATGACGGCGGCCCGGTCGGGCTCAACACGCTGGCCGCCACGCTGTCTGAGGAGCAGGACGCGCTTGAAGAAATTTATGAGCCGTTCCTGATCCAGATCGGCTTTTTGGACCGCACCCCGCGCGGTCGCGTGGCAACACGGCTTGCTTACGAGCACTTCGGACTGATGCAGCCGCGCAAGCAGGCAGGGCTTTTCTAAGGTGTCCAAAATGGCATATGTTCGGGCAACTGGTAAATGTCTGCTGATTATGTTTTGTCTCTTTATTCTTGGAACGGTATTACCGCTTCTTTCCATGATTGGAGTTGCAGCAATCAACCGATGGGACGGCGCACCCGGAGGTGGAATTATTATGGGTATAATCTGGCTTCTAAGCGAGTGTAGTGCTTTGAGCTGCGGAATGATTCTTTGTTCGGACATTTGGAAGGGTAGAGACAACATCAGTCACGGCAGTGTAAAGGGAATGATGCTGAATTGCTTGTGTTTCATTGGTGCAACTTCATTTGGTGTGAGCGCTCTTGTATTGCTTTGGTCAGGTCCAAGCGATTTCATTAGTAAGCTGCTATCGATTTTTACAGCTATTGCATATGCATTTTTAAGTCTTCTCCTCCTTTGGATTTCAGCCAAGCATAATGACTCGGAAAGAACTAAACTTCTTTAATGCGGTTGAGCATTAAAGCAAATCTGCTTAAAACGTATATACGTCGCGGAGAATGACAATGCCAATGGTCGTAGAAGCCAAACTAGATAGGTCATGGGCCACCCCGCTCGGCATGGCCGCTACAGCGTACAGGAGCAAAGGAAAGGGCGAGCATATCGGCTATGCCGTAGGTGCGGCACCACAGGCGGAACTTGGCCTGCTGCTTGTCGCCGCGACAGGGCGCGGCTTGTGTGCGGTGCTGCTAGGCGACTCACCCGACGAACTTGTCGGGGAGCTGCGGCATCGCTTCCCGGCTGCTTCAATTACCGAGAACAGAGACTTGCAGTCAAAACTTGCGACAATTTTCAATGTTTGCAACGAGAACCCCGAGGCCAAGGCACTCCCGCTTGACCTGCGTGGAACAGCTTTTCAGGCGCGTGTCTGGGCAGCACTCCAAACGATTTCACCTGGTGAAACCCGCACATATGCGCAGATAGCCCAGGCTATCGGTCAGCCGAAGGCGGTACGTGCCGTGGCTGCGGCTTGCGGAGCCAACCCCGTTGCCGTGCTGGTGCCCTGTCACCGGGTTATCGGTAGCAATGGCGCGTTAACCGGCTATCGTTGGGGCGTGGCTCGCAAACGTGCCCTGCTGGATCGGGAACAACGCCGGGAGCAACATCAAGATCAACACCGGGATTAAAGCTGAAACTTTTCTCTGCTTGCCGCATTCCATAAAAGACCCTTCTCACGGCAAGAGCGTCACATAGTCTGCGTGATAGCGTTAGAAGTTGCCTTAATTTCTTTCAGAGACGGCCATGAGCACAGAGAAGCAGAAGTACACCCGCAACAGCCCGTATCAGTCCCGCATGCTCGTTAACGAGCGCATGACCGACCCTTTGTCTGAAAAGGAAACCCGGCACATTGAGCTCGCGCTTGAGCAGGGTATGGAATACACGCCGGGCGATGCTGTCGGCATCGTGCCTGAGAACCGGGCGTCTGAAGTTGCAGACGTGCTCCAGGCGCTTGATATGCGCGGCGACGAGCGCGTGTTGGACCACTATAAAGTTGAAATTTCGCTGGAAGAAGCATTGCGTACACGGCTGGCGCTCGGCAAGCTCACCCGCTCGTCTGTGATTCAGTACGCCAAGCTGCAGCCGGATGCGCAGTTGCAAATGCTGGCACAGCCTGAGAACCGCGCCAAGGCTGAGGAGTACATCTACGGCCGCGAATTCATCGACCTGATTCGTGAGTTCCCCGGCGGCTGTGCTGACCCGCAAAAGCTGTTCACCGTGCTGGGCCGCCTGACCCCCCGCATGTACTCGATTGCCTCTTCGCAGGCCATGGTGCAGGATGCGGTACATACCATTGTGCGTGTCATCCGCTACCACACACACGACCGCGACCGCCAGGGATTGGCTTCAGGCCACCTCGGCGAGCGGGCACCGGTGGACTCGACGATGCCGATCTTTCTACATGCGAACAATAATTTTCGCTTGCCTGAGGACTCGACGATTCCGGTCATCATGGTGGGTCCGGGCACCGGCATCGCGCCGTTTCGTGCGTTTTTGCAGCATAGGAAGGCTCACGGTCACACCGGGCAAAATTGGCTCTTTTTCGGCGATCAGCGCCGTGAATCAGACTTCCTGTACCGCGAAGATCTGGAAGGCATGCATCGGGATGGCACCCTGACCCGACTCGATCTCGCCTTTTCCCGTGACCAGGCCAAAAAGATTTACGTGCAGGACCGTATGCGGGAAAACGCCGACGAGCTATACCGCTGGCTGGAGCGCGGTGCTTACTTTTATGTATGCGGGGATGCAAACCGCATGGCCAAGGATGTGGATGTCGCCCTGCTGGACGCAATTGCCAAGGGACATAATGCAACCCCTGATGAAGCACAGGCCTACTTGGCGGAGATGAAGAAGGCCAAGCGGTACCAGCTGGATGTGTATTAAGGCTTAGGCCAACCCCTTGGACCTGCCGAATAGGTAGCCGAGCAGAAGGGTGACGATAGGCAGAGTAGTCTTCGTCACCAACAGGTCAAAGATATAAGTGAGCGAGTCGCGCCACTGCTCAGAAATCACTCGGTAGGAGTTGGCGGCATCTTTGAGCTGTTCCGGTGACTGGCTTGCCAATGGTAGTGTAGGTGCTTTCCATAGAAAATACGCTAGCAAAACAGATGCAACCAGCAGGATCCATCCACCTGTGCATGCAACCAGGACGACACCCCACTTTTCAAGAAAAGTAGGTGGCACAATGGTGATGTCGCCGGTTTTAACAGTAGGAATTTCTATGCCACCCGAAAGTGGGGTGCGGTCGTTCATAAATTAGTTTTTCAATCCAAAAAGTAGGAAGCTAGGGAAGGATAAGGTCCTTCAGTACAGTCCCGTTTGTATCGGTGATAGAGACGCGTTTGCCTGAGTTCTGGTTTGGAACTTCAGACTTCAGGTAGTGGTATGTAGCTACAGCCCGGCGAATAGCGTCTGCCTTGCTGCCGCCTTCGGCAATCTCACTCAATGTTTTATCAAATCGCGCATCGATATCAACCGTAAAACGTGGCATGGGTGTACCTTCCTACTGCAATTGTACTGCATTTTGCAGTAGAATGGGCATGATCAGGAAGCCCTTTCACTATAGGAACAAGCCCTTCAGCTGAATGCTATCCTTCAAAGTAGAGGAGATACCGGCTGAGCCCGGCTGCGCCCGTGCGTTCGCCTGCCTCTCGCCCCTACAATTATGGCCGCAATCATTGCACCATCTCCGGTGGAAACACCTCGGAGCACCCCTTCAAGCCAGAATGTAAAGTACGACGTCAAAGACCTTTCACTCGCTGCCGAAGGCCGCAAGCGGATCGAGTGGGCCGGTGCTTCCATGCCGGTGCTCGCGCAGATTCGTGAGGAGTTTTCAAAGTCGCAGCCGCTCAAGGGCGTGCGTATTGCCGCTTGCCTCCATGTCACGACCGAGACTGCAAACCTGATGCTGGCGCTCAAAGACGGCGGGGCAGATATTGCGCTCTGCGCTTCCAACCCGCTCTCGACCCAGGATGAAACCGCGGCAGCGCTGGTTGCCGAGTACGGCATCTCGACCTTTGCCATCAACGGCGTAGACAACGCAGGCTACTACAAGCATCTGCAGGCTGCCATCGACCACAAGCCGCACTTCACCATGGACGACGGCTGCGACCTGGTCACCCTGCTGCACACCAAGCGCCAGGATGCACTGGCCGATGTTATTGCCGGTACCGAAGAGACCACCACCGGCGTGGTTCGCCTGCGCGCCATGGCCAAGGAAGGCGTGCTGCGCTACCCCGTGGTTGCCGTCAACGACGCGCTGACCAAGCACATGTTCGACAACCGCTACGGTACGGGCCAGTCCACCATGGACGGCATCATTCGTTGCACCAACGCGCTGATTGCAGGCTCCACGTTTGTGGTGGCAGGCTACGGCTGGTGCGGGCGCGGCTTGGCGCAGCGTGCGTCCGGCATGGGTGCGCATGTCATCGTGACCGAGATTGACCCCACCAAGGCGCTTGAAGCCGTGATGGACGGCTACCGCGTGATGCCCATGGAAGAAGCTGCCAAGGTCGGCGACATCTTTGTAACCCTGACAGGCAACAAAGACATTCTCCGCAAGGAGCACTTTGAGGTCATGAAGCATGGCGCAATGGTCGCCAATTCCGGCCATTTCAACGTCGAAATCGACATCCCCGCGCTTGAGAGTCTTTCGACGGAACGTCGTACAGCTCGCAAGTTCGTCGAGGAGTTCACGATGCAGGATGGCCGTACCCTACGCCTGCTCGGTGAAGGCCGCCTCATCAACCTGACGGCTGCTGAAGGCCACCCGGCCAGCGTGATGGACATGAGCTTTGCCAACCAGGCTCTCGCAGCCGAGTACCTGATGGCTGAGTACAAGAACCTGCCCAAGGATGTGTTCCCGGTACCCGAGGTACTCGATAAGCGTGTCGCCAAGCTTAAACTGGCTTCGATGGGTGTTGACATTGATGTGTTGACAGCTGAACAGGAAGCTTACTTGTCCGGCTGGTCAGAAGGTACCTAAAGCTACAGTCACTCTTGCACAAGGCCCAAACTGGCTGGGCCTTGTGCTCTGCAGTCCGCATTTGATTCAAGATTGATCTTGTCTAAACCCAGTGTATTTATCCCTTTTCAACATCTCATTATCATCATGCGTTTAACCTCTTGCCACTTTGTCTTGGCCTTACTCTCTGCGTGTCCGGCAGGGGGGTGGGCCCAGACTCCTGCCCAGATTCCTCCTCTGTCCGGTTCTATCCTGGTGCAGCCTATTTCCCTCGCTGCTCCGGCGGCCAAGTCGCTCGCGGCGCGTAAGGGGAGCTACACCATTACTGTGCCGGGCACCGGTGCCTGGACCGATACCGGCATTGAAGTCACCCCCGCAGACCACATTGAGTTCACAGCTACCGGCCAGGTGACGCTTGCCGATGGCCGGGTAAGCGGACCGGAAGGCGTAGCACGCGGCTGGAAAGACTTACTGCGCAGCTCCGCGCTTGAGAGCGCAAATCCAGGCGCGCTGATCGCTCGTATCGGCAGCTCGGATGCTGCTCAGCCGTTTGCGCTGGGTGCTACTGTAAGCCGTGACATCCCCGCGTCAGGCGAGCTGTTCCTCGCGGCAAATACAGGTCAGCAGGCTGATGCGACCGGCTCCTACAAAGCCGCGCTCAAGCTCACCTCGGCTGCTGTCGCAGCAACTCCGGCGACTCCATCGATCAACCTGCAAACAGCGATCACGCCGGAGCTTATCGCCGGACTACCCCGCCGTGTCGCGGACCAGCAGGGTGATCCGGGTGATGTCGTCAACTTTTCCATCCTGGGGACTGAGGCGCAGGTTCGCAAAGCCTACACTGCCGCCGGATGGGTCCAGGTTGACACGAGCAATAATGCCGCCGTGCTCCATGGCTTGCTTTCCACCTTGTCGAAGCAGTCCTACACCGAGCTGCCCATGAGCACGCTGTACCTGTTCGGGCGTCCACAGGATCTCAGCTACGCTCGCGCTGAACCGCTGGCAGTGGCGCTGGTTCGGCACCATCTGCGTGTTTGGAACTCCGGCCAATTGGTTGACGGGCGCATGCTGTGGGTGGGCTCAGCCACGCATGACGACGGCCTGGAGCGTGATCAACGTAACAACGGCGTAACCCATCATATTGATCCGAATATCGATGTAGAACGTGATTTTATCGAGGCGAGTTTCGCTGCCGCCGGTGCTCTTGACTCTGCTGCCTACGCCACGCCTCCAAACGCTGTGCATGCGGAGAAGACCGCAACCGGCGGCGCTTTCAGTACTGATGGTCGCCTGCTGATCATGGTGTTGCGATAACTGTTAAAGCCTCAACAGCTCAACGCAGCCTGTGGCATTTGCTGGATGTCTCGGCAAGCACCCCGAGATGGGGCATAACCGAAACGGCAGTGCTGCTGCTATGGTTTGCCGTAACTGCTTTCGCGGTTGCTCAGCACGTACCCTGGGCAGACGAAATGCAGGCCTGGCTCCTGGCCGGCGATGTGAGCTGGCGGACGTTGTTTACGCATAGCCTGCACTACGAGGGTACCGGTGGCTTGTGGCATGCCTTACTCAAGCTCCTGCAAGCCTGCGGCGTCTCTTTCACCGGCATGCGCTGGCTGGCAGCCGGCATTGAAGGCGCATCCATGGCGGTCCTGCTGCGCTACGCGCCTCTACCGCCGCTGGTACGCTACCTGCTGCCGTTTACGTTTTTCCTGCTCTACCAGGACGGGGTAGTAGCACGTTCCTACTGCCTGTTCGCCATTCTTGTTTTCCCCGCTGCCGCACTGCTTCGCGGCGGTAGCCCAAGGCCGCTGCGTTTGGCGCTCCTGCTTGGCCTGCTTGCAAATGTGTCCGTGCATGGGGTAGTTGCGGCAGCGGGCCTCGCAATTGCCGCAGCCGCAGCATGGCGCGGGCAATGGTTGAAAAACGCTCCCGCTTTTGCCGTGCTGCTGGTGCTGTTCGCAGCGGCGGCAGCCACCATGTCACCGGCTCGTGACATCGACTACGCCGCAGGCAACAACCTGCAACGGTCGCTTGCAAAAATTGAAAAATCGCTGGGGCTGCCGGTCTCCACACCACCGCCACCTATTACAGCCATGCCCATGGCCGGGCTGCAGCCCTCGCCTCCAGTCGCGCATATACGGCATGGAGTAGCAGGCGTGTGGAACCGCCTGGCACGCGTGCTCGGCGTCATCACCTACCCACTTTCCAACGTGCGAACGCTGGCGCTACTGCTAGCAATTCTGGTGGTAGTGCAGGGCAGCATCCAGCGCAAATCGACCCGCAAAGAAGGGCAGGCAGGTGCGTGGGGGTTGGCACCATGGCTATTAATGGTAGTGGTATTCAGCTCGCTGTACCTGGCTCCGCGGCATGTGGGTACTCTGTTTACTGCTTTCGTCGCTGCCGCCTGGATAACCTGGCCCATCGGCTCGCACAACCGTCTCCTGGCACGCGCCACGGCTGGGGCACTAACGGCTGCCTGCCTGGTACAGATCGGCTGGACCGCTCATGCCATTGCTGCTGAGCGACACTTGCCGTATGCACCGGGCAGCATGACAGCCGCGTTTCTGCACTCGCGTGGGATCGGCACAGGTACCCATTCATCCCTAGATTCACTTCCAGGTCCATCCATAGCCGGGTATTACTACCTCAGCATCGACCCATTGCTCAGCTTTGACCGCAATATCTACTTCAACCAGCCGCCGCATCGTTACTGGTACTGGAGTACACAGATGCGCAACTTCAGCACCGTACAGCAGGTATTGGCGCGGCATCCCCGCTTCATCGTGGTAGGCGGCTTTGACAGCGGTCCCGACGCTGACATCACGCGCGACTGGACGCCCATCGAACCCGGCTACCCCGGAGTAGTGCGCAATGACGTGTTTTCCGTGATGCCGTTTTTCACGAATCATGGCTACCGGGTCACGCACGTTTTTTGCGGGCACAGCTGGATGCGCTTCAGCTACTCGGAACGGCTGTGCGACACGGTGCTGGAACCTGCTATCGGTTTGTCTGAAGGTACAGGGAGACCGTAACACCTGCACAATCCCAATAAGGAAACGCCCATGTAGTACAAAGCTGTGGGACTCTCCCCAAAAACGCTTCGAGGTCGTAAGCTTTAGCAGACGCATTGAAGGAGTTCCCACCCCGCCATGGCCTTACTTGATTTCCTAATCGGCAAGCCGCTGCCGACTTCAGATGAACGCGCGGAGCGTATCGGGCCCTCATCCGGTATCTCCATCTTCGGCCTTGACGCGCTCTCCTCTGCCGCATACGGACCGGAAGCCGCGCTTACGCTGCTGCTGCCGCTGGGCTTTGCCGGAGTTCACTATATTGTCGGGATCAGCGCAGCTATTATTTTGCTGCTGCTCATTGTTTACTTTTCCTACCGCCAGACCATTGAGGCGTACCCCAACGGCGGCGGCTCCTACACCGTGGCGAGCGAAAACCTGGGAGCGGGTGCAGGCTTGCTCGCCGCCTCGGCGCTTATGATCGACTATGTACTGACCGCGGCAGTCGGTATCTCTGCCGGCGTCGGTGCGCTGATCTCCGCCATACCCTCGCTGCACGATCACACGCTGGGTTTATGCCTGGCCATCCTGGCCGTGCTCACGGTGGTCAACCTGCGCGGCGTGCGTGACACAGGTCTCATCATTCTTGCGCCGACATACCTGTTTCTAATCATGCTGTTCGGCATGATTGCACTCGGCGTTTACCAAACGATTGTCACCGGCGGACACCCGCATCCCATCATCGCCCCGTCACAGCTGCCCAAGGCTACTGAGGCGCTCTCCTTCTGGCTTCTGCTCAAGGTGTTTTCCAGCGGCTGTACGGCCATGACCGGCGTTGAAGCCGTCAGCAACGGAGCCATGGCATTCCGTGAGCCGCGCCCGGTCAACGGCAGGCGAACGCTTTCCATCATCATCGCGGCACTGGTCGTGCTGCTGGCCGGTATCGCATTTCTATGCCGGTCCTACGGCATCGGTGCCACTGATCCCAGCAGCTCCCAGTACCAGAGTGTCTTGTCGCAGATGCTCGGCGCTATCGAAGGGCGTGGGTTCTTCTACTACGTCAGCATGGCGTCGATCCTGCTGGTGCTGGCACTTTCAGCAAATACCGCGTTTGCCGATTTCCCCCGGCTTACCCGTTCCATCGCACTCAACAGCTACCTGCCCCGCGTGTTTACGCTGCGCGGTCGCCGGCTGCTCTACTCCTGGGGTGTGTATGTGCTGGTGGCGCTCACCGGCACACTGCTGGCCATATTCGGCGGCGTTACGGATCGGCTTATCCCGCTCTATGCCATCGGCGCATTCCTGGCATTCACCTTGTCGCAGGCAGGCATGGTCATGCATTGGCGCACCCACGGCGGCCCCGGCGCAGGCTTCAAAATGACCGTCAACGGCATCGGTGCCGTGGCTACCGGTATTACTACGCTGGTGGTGCTGGTCACCAAGTTCACCACCGGAGCATGGATCACGGCGCTGCTCATCCCTACCATGATCCTGCTCATGGCGCTGGTACATCGTCACTACAGTCGCGTCACCCGGGAGATCGCCAGTGACACCCCGCTGAGTCTCCAGGGCATGCAAACGCCGCGCGTTATCCTGCCTATCGATCGCTGGAGCCGTATCTCGGAAAAGGGCTTGCGCTTCGCCCTTGCCATCTCCACTGAAATCCAGGCAGTGCACATCCGGGTCGAGGGGGATGAGAAGGTCACCATCTGCGATGAATGGGAGGGCATGATCGCAGCCCCGCTGCGCGCAGCCGGCAAGCCTATACCGGAGCTGGTTATTCTGGACTCGCCGTACCGCTTTGTTCTGCTGCCTATGGTGCAGTACATCCTTGAGCAGGAAAAACAATTCAGTGACCGGCACATCGCCGTGCTGGTACCGGAGCTGGTGGTCAAGCACTGGTATGAAAACATACTGCACAACCAGCGAGCCAACCTGCTGCGGTTCATGCTGATGCTGCGCGGCAACCAGAGGATCTATGTCGTCACTATCCCCTGGTACTTGTAAGCCTTACGGGCTCGGGATTTGCGACGGGCTCCACCCGCCGCCAAGGGCTGAAACCAGCTGAACACTGGCCACGAAGCGGCGTGTGGTAATGCTCTCCACCGTGAGCTGGCTGGCCAGCTGCGCCTCCTGTGCCGTCAGCACTTCAAGGTACGTTGTCACCCCACCCTTGTAGCGGACGGTGCTGAGACGCACTGAACGCGTCGCCGAAGACGCGGCGGCGGCGGCAGAGGTTTCTTCATTGGACAGTATGTTCAGCGCGGCTAAATTGTCTTCCACTTCCTGAAATGAAGTCAGAACAGTAAACCGGTAGTTGTCTACGGTAGACCGGTAATTGGCGCGCGCCTCATCGGTGATAGCCCGTCGCCGCCCGCCGTCGAATATGGTTTCAATCGCTGAAGCCCCGATAGACCACAACTCGCTTGGCCCCTGGATCCAGTTGCCGGGTTGCCCACTCTCAAAGCCGCCGGTCCCGCTTAGGGAAATATTAGGGTAGAAGGCGGAGATAGCCAGACCGATCTGCGCATTGGCGGCGTCGGCACGACGTTCCGCGGCCGCGATATCGGGACGGCGTTCCAGCAGCTCTGAAGGCACACCCGTCGGGATAGAAGGAATGTTGGTGTTTTGCGGAACGGGTCCCAAGACGAAGGACGAGGCGGACACACCCAGAAGCGTCGCAATGGCATGCTCGAACTGGGTGCGCGCAACAGCAATATCCGTGTCCTGGGTCAGGGTCGTTGAAAGCTGCGTCTGTGCCAGCAGGACATCGGCCTGGGTAGAAACGCCCCCTCGTGCGCGAGCAATCGTCAGGCTCAGGAAGGATCGGTAAGCAATCAGTGTGGAATTCAGCAGCTCCTGTTGCGCATCCAGGCCGCGCAACTGAAAGTAGTCCACTGCAAGTTCCGTGCGTACCGCAAGCTCTACATTGGCCGCATCAGAAGCAATCGCCTGCGCGTTCGCTCTTGAATTTTCTACTTCACGACGAACGCGGCCCCAGAAATCAGGCTGCCAGCTTGCCTGACCTGATAGGGAAAAGTCGTTGTACTGCGAAACAGAGAGCGAGCTAAGAGTGGGCGTAAGGGTCGGACGGTTCAGGGAAAGCCGCTGACGCGAAATATTCGGGCCGACGGAAACAGTGGGGTAGTAATCAGCGCGCGCCTGCCGCACCGCTGCTGCTGCAGAGTTGTAGTTTTCAAGTGCTGCCTGGATCTGCAGGTTGCCCGAGGTGAGGCGGTTCTCCAGGTCGGTCAGACCGGGATCGCCGAACTGCAACCACCACTCGCCGCGGGCCAATGCATCCGCAGGCACCGCAGGCTTCCAGTTACCGGGTGGCGGAGGCAGCGTGCGGTACGTGGGAGGCGTGGGAGCCGAAACCGGCAAGTGATAATTCGGACCCACAGTGCAGCCCGTGACTGTAAGAGCAGCCGCAGCAAGCGCCGTCATACGAAGAAAGCACAAGCCCATGCCTACTTGCCTCCCCCGCTGCTGCTCTGCTGTTCCTGCTCTGTATTGGCTTGCTGGCCCGACTGCTGCGACCCGGTTTGCCCCTGTGAGGCTCCACCGCTGCTTCCTTTGCTGGCTGCGGCAGTACCCTTCTGGTTGGTTTGCTTCGGCTGAATGATGTGTACGGCCTCACCATCGAGGATGGAGTCAGGCGGGTTCTGGATAATTTGTGCATCCGGCGTCAAGCCGGTGACAATCTGTACCACCCGGCCATCATCCTGGCCGACTGTGACCGGTACCAGCTTGGCATGTCCATTGACGACGACAGCCACCTGCAAGCCTTGTGCGCGAAACAGCATGGCCGGTACCGGGATGACCAGTGAAGGCACCCCGGTGTTGAGGTGCAGCGTAACCTGCCCGTAGGAGCCGGGCATCAACTCACCCCTTCGATTGTCCACGTCCACCTCAACCAGCAAGGTACGCGTGTTCGGGTCAATGGAGCCCGCAGTGCGCATAATGTGGCCTGTAAATGTCCTGCCGGGGTACTCGGATACCGCAACCTGTGCGACCGTGCCGCGTTTGGCACCGAGCGAATCTACCTGCGGAATGGAAACATACACGCGCAGCGTCTGGGTTTGCCCTTCTTCAAATAACTGTGAGTTGGCAGTGGCACCGGCGTTGATAAGCTGACCGTTATCGACGTTGCGCGCGGTGATGATGCCGTCAAAAGGTGCGTATACCCGTTCAAAGCCCACCAACTCTTCAAGCCGCTGCACGTTGGCACGCGCGCTCTGGACCTGGGTATTGGTTGAAATCTGTGCCGTGGTATAGGTATCCGTATCCTGCTGCGATACGGCATCCTGGCCCAGCAAATCCTGGTAGCGTTTGGCTTGCACAGTGGCGTTGCGCGCGTTCGCCTCGGCGGTTCCGAGATCGGCCCGCGCCTGGGTCAGTTGCTCATCTATCTCAGGGCTCTGGATCACGGCCAGCAGGGTACCTTTGCGCACATGTGCCCCGATATCGGCGTACCAGTGTGTCAGATAACCTGACGTGCGGGCATAGATGGGTGAATCTACATAAGCCTGAAGAGCCCCCGGCAGTAGCAGCGTGTCCTCGGGCTTGCCCCGTGTAGGGGTAGCTACCAGCACGTCAGGAGCGGCATTTGCATCAGTTTGCTGTGTCAGGTGCTTGGTGGCACGCAGACGCGGCACAATGCCGAGCACGGCAATCAATACCGCCAGAATGAGGCCGATCAGAATGAACAAAATGGCTTTACGTCCGGCAAGCGGCTTGTGGCGCTTAAAGCTGCCTTCCCCCTGAGTTGCCTGAGATGGATTTGCCGAAGACGGATTTGCATGGGATAGTGGTGCGGATTGGCGCGGTTGGCTGCTCATGCGGCGACGCTCTCCTGGTTCAGCCGGCTGTTCTCGGCGGCTTCACGCATTTCTGTTTGCCGCTCTACCCGTTTGCGTTCCAGGCGGCTATGTACGACCGAGAAAAAAGTCGGAACAAAAAACAGGGTTGAAATCGTGGCAAACAGCAAGCCGCCGATCACCGCGCGGCCCAGCGGTGCGTTTTCCTCGCCGCCGTCACCGAGTCCAAGTGCCATGGGCAACATGCCGATGATCATGGCGAGCGCGGTCATGACTACAGGGCGGAAGCGGGTAAACCCGGCAGCCAGCGCCGACTCGGTAGCTTCTCCCGGATGCTGCTCCAGGTGTTCACGTGCGAACGACACCACCAGGATGGAGTTGGAAGTAGCGACACCCATGCACATGATAGCCCCGGTAAGCGCCGGGACACTGATGTGTGTGCCGGTTATGAAGAGGAACCACACAATACCCGACAGTGCCGCGGGGAGCCCCGAGATGATGATGAACGGGTCAAGCCAGCTTTGAAAGTTGACCACGATGAGCAAGTACACAAGCACGATCGAAAACGCAAGCCCGAAATATAACCCCTGGAACGAGGAGTGCATGGTCTGGACCTGCCCGCGAATCGTAAGCTGGGAACCGTGGGGCAGCTGGTTCTTCATCCCGGCAATCACTTTTTCAATGCGAGTGTTGACCCCGGCAAGGTCACTGTTTACAACGCTGCCGTAGATGTCGATAGCAGGAGAGATGTTGTAGTGAGTCACCGTAGCCATCTCTTCGCCCTGGGTAAAGGAAGCCAGGTTACCGAGAATCTGTGATGGCCGTGAGCCTGTAATCGAGCTTTGCGGCATGATGGCGGCAAGCGATGTAGGAGCCGATGGCAGGTTGCCGCCCGTTGGACCATAGCTGGTTCCTCCGCCTGCCCCGGCATCTGCGCTTCCGTTGCTGGAGCTGCCCACACCGGCTACGTTGATGGGTATGTTGGCCAGGTCATTCAACGTATCGAGGTTGTATTGCGGCGACTGCACGGCAATGTTGTACGAGACGTTATTTTTAGGGTCGAGAAAGAAGGTAGGTGCAGTCTGGAACGAGCCGCTGGTAGCCGACAGCAGGCTTTGCGCCACATCGTTCTGCTTCAAGCCGAGCTGTGCGCTTTTGGATCGATCCACATCGACAAACAATCGCGGCTGGTTGAAGGGCTGCTGGATGCGGAGGTCGGCGGTGCCGGGCACATAGCGCATCTTGTCAAGCAGCTTGACCGCGAAAGCGCGGTTGCCCTCAAGGTTAGGCCCGACAATCTGGACGTCCAGCGGAGAGGGCAGGCCGAAGTTCAGAATCTGCGTAATGATGTCCGAAGGCAGTTCGTAAAACGTAGTACCGGGAAAGCGCTGGGCCAGTACCATACGCAGCTTTTGCACATAGATGTCCGTGGGATGATGCTTCTCATTGAGCGAAACCTGGATGTCTGCGTCCGCTGGACCGACCGGCGCGGAATTGGAGTACGTCAGGTTGATGCCGGAGAAAGGCAAGCCGATATTGTCAATAATCGTGGTGAGCTCGGCTGCCGGAATGATCTCACGAATGGTATGGTCCACCTGGTCGCAGAGCCGCGCTGTCTCCTCAATGCGGGTCCCGGTACGGGCGCGCACATGCATGGTAAAACGCCCGGCATCCGTGGAAGGGAAGAAGTCCTGTCCCAGGAACGGGAACAGAAGGACAGCCGAAGTAATGGTGAAGCCGAAAAACAGCAGCATGAAGAGGCCGGCGCGCGCAATGCAAAGCTCAAGCACGGACTGGTAACCCAGGCGAAGCTTTTCAAACAAACGCTCAAAGCCGAGCTGGAAACGCACCAGCGGGTTGCGGCTTTGCCCCCGGCCCGCAGCCGCCTCCTCATCATGCTCCTTGAGCAGGTAGAGAGCCATAGTGGGCACAATAGTCCGCGACAGCATGTAGGAGGCAAGCATCGCAAATACCACGGCCTCAGCCAACGGCACAAACAGGTACTTGGCCACGCCGCTCAGGAAGAACATGGGCACAAAAACAATGCAGATGGAAATGGTGGCGACCAGGGCAGGCACGGCTATCTGCGCCGCCCCATCCAGAATCGCCTGTTCGATCGCTTTACCTTCTTCAAGGTTGCGGTTGATGTTCTCAACCTCAACCGTTGCATCGTCAACCAGGATGCCGACCGCAAGCGCAAGGCCGCCGAGTGTCATGATGTTGATCGTTTCACCCAGAGCTGCAAGCACCAGCAGGGACGAGATGATCGAAAGCGGTATGGAGACAGCGACTATGGCCGTAGACCGCAGCGAACCCAGAAACAGCAGGATCATTAAAGCGGTCAGCAAAGCTGCAACCAGTGCCTCACGGGCCACGCCGTTGATGGAAGCACGGACAAAAAGCGATTGATCGCCGAGCGGGGTAATGCGCAGTTCCGGGGGCAGCTGCGTCAACAATCCCGGCAGCTTGCCGCGAACGCCTGCGACAATGTCAAGCGTTGAAGCATCGCCGGTCTTGATTACCGACAGCAGGGACGAGCGCTGGCCATCCACACGCACGATATTGGTCTGCGGCGGGAAGCCGTCACGAACGTGCGCCACATCGTGCAGGTAGACCATGTTGCCGCCTACCGAGCGGATCGGCAGATCGTTTAAGCCTTCAATGGTGGAAGGTGCGGAATTGGTTTCGACCTCGTATTCAAATTCGTTCACCTTTA
>CAXSFX010000002.1:0-74297 GCA_964236655.1 uncultured Acidobacteriaceae bacterium
AGTGCCAATCCCTTTTCCGGTTCTCCACAAGGAGATCATCCCTAAGTGCTACCGTGTCCATGATCCGTTTTTTGAAGGAACACCAAGAAAGCCATTCAAGGTTTTCGAGGGTATTGGGTCCACGGCAGGACGATGATCTTTTCTGGAGTCCAACCCTCTTGCTTCAAGATGGAATTCACGAGTTTTATTCTTTGCTTCGGGGCGTCCTCTGCAAGAGCAAGCTTTACGGATGTAATCGGTTGCGGGTCGTTGTCGTTATAGCAGCCTGCGTGTAGTACGCCTTCCAGTGTCTTCGGAGTGGTCTTGTACCAGCCCTGAAAACGGTCAAAGAAGATGCTTCCATCCTTACCGACGCCGATGGTAAGCGGGCAGAGCTGCATCATTGCAAACACAAGAAGCGGTACCAGCATGGCGAAACAATAGCAGAACGATTAGGAGTCAGGGCACGAGAGCTTCGGCTTTGCTGAGAGCGGCCAGGACTTCATGCGCTGAGCCCTGCCTGGGTACCTAGAACAGCAGCTTCAAGGACTGGAGCAGCACAGCAGCACGGCAGTCGGCAGGTATCGGCTTCAACCATGCAGCGGGTTTCATGTGGGCAGGGTTGGAGGCTTTGCCGCGACTAGAACTTGCCAGTCCAGAACCTCGGAGGTAAGGACCCCGGCGACGCGTGAAACGAACACTTGCAGCGTATGAAGACCGGGCATGGGCTGCGTATTGAGTTCGCGTAGAAGACTTGCAAGAGTACTGCTCATGGAGCCTGCCCCGCACGGCAAGTCGTTTGTACTCGCCCTGTGCAGCGAGGCCGGCGAGAGCGGCACCAAGTGACGGCAGGATCGCTGCCGCCGTTGCGATATGAAACCCGCTGAACCCATGAATTTTCAGCAGCTCCGCAAGCCCCGGCGAGAGCGCACGGACAACGTCGAGAAGGTAGAAGAGAATGGCCGGCACAAAAAGGGTGATGCCGATGCGCCCCAGCACTCTTTCGACTGCCTCATAGCGGAGTGCGACCTTGTGCTGAAACGCGGCTTGCCCCTGCACGACCGCGCCGATGGCCCGTACCCGGTCGGCGAGAAAGGCGGGACTGACGATTGCGGACGCAAGCCCAAGCTCCCGGGTCACACCCTGTATGAAAGCAGTGCCGAATTCACGTGTGCTGCCCTCATTACCCAGAAAGCTGCCGCTCCCAGGCGCTTCAAGTCCAAACACGCTGTCGGCCCGTTGGCGCTCGGACGTTCAGTTTCTAGTAGACCCGCTGACCCGCTGCTGGACTACCTTACACGGCCTCCTGCTGCCTTCAGTCCAGTTCCGTCGCATCCTCCCCAGGCCAACGGCCCCCAGGTGCCGTCTTTGATCGGCCATGCGGTTTTGCAGTCGGGGGCCGGGAATTGGCGCGCTACATCGACCCCATCAGCCCGTTGCTGGTGTTTCTTGCACTGCTCGGCACCATTAAAGTTGTCGCTCCCACGGCGGTACCGCTCATGCTTTAAGAGGGTTCTGCCCACGGCTATACTGCCGCGGCGAGTGACCCATGACCCGTCTGAAGGCTTTGCTGAAAGCACTCTCAGACTGGTAACCCAGAGAGCGCGCGATGGTGGAAACAGCATCATCGGTGTTCCTCAGCCTATCCCCGGCCAGCAGCATTCGCCAGCGCGTCAGGTATTCCATGGGCGACGTCCCGGCCGATGCTTTGAACTTCAGGGCAAAGACTGATCGCGACATGCCGACGCGCTGCGCCAGTTTCTGTAGTGTCCATGGATGCTCCGGATCATCGTGCATGCATGCCATCGCCGCGCTCATCTGTGTATCTGCCAGTGCAAAGAGCCAGCCGGCACCTCCTCTCGCCCCATCCGCCAGGTGCAGCCGAAGAGCTTGAATAAGCATCATGTAGGCGAGTTGCTGGGCGATCAAAGAGCCGCCCGGCTGCGGATTGCGCAACTCCTCCTTCATCCGGTCCAGCGACCAGCGCATTGCCGCCTTGTCTGACTCCTTCCGAATATGCACGATGGGCGGCAGAGACATCAGCAGAATGTCGGCATGACTGCCGGTAAGGGCAAAGTGGCCGCCGACCAGATAGTTACCTTTAATTTCTTTGTGCGACGCTGTATCGCCATTCTTCAGCGCCGAGAGAAACGTCTGGAAGTCGACAGGCGTGAGCGACCGATCAGCCGCGAGGCAGAAGGGCAGCCCGCGCGGCAAAAGGAAACAGTCCCCGGCCGTGAGGAGCACAGCATCGGGAACGCCTTCGACAGATAGCCAGCATTGGCCGGAAACCATGGCGTAGCACTTGATGCCCGGGTGTTTCGGCCACTGGATCGCCATGTCGGCACCCACTTCAAAGCCGCCCGCTGAATAACTCTGCGGCTTCAGCAACGACAACACATCGGAAAGCGGGTCCATGCAGCCTCCGGACGATCGAGCCGATAATACAGACTTACAGTATAGATCGTATCTCCTATGAGCTCCATCTAGCTTATGACAG
Organism: uncultured Acidobacteriaceae bacterium; assembly: GCA_964236655.1. Lineage (GTDB taxonomy): Bacteria > Acidobacteriota > Terriglobia > Terriglobales > Acidobacteriaceae > EB88. Next base: position 2,480 of record CAXSFX010000002.1, read on the forward strand.
GACACGCACACAGCCTTTCGATCAGACAAGGATGCGTGTTCTTGTAATGAATGCCACAGGATGATGGGGACTTGCGATTGCTAAAAAACGTATCGATGTAAACCGGCAAGTCACGGAGCACGCACGCACGCAGGTCTCGGCAGACTACTTCAAAGTCTGAACCGGTAGCGAGTTCGCCCGGCGAATAGCGGACTACAAATACGATCCTCAACTGAAGCAAAGGAGAATTCATCATGCGTATCTTTCTCACCGGTGCCACAGGTTTTATCGGTTCAGTCATTGTTCCGGAACTCATCAACGCGGGCCATCAGGTACTCGGACTGACACGCTCAGATGCGGGTGCCCAATCTCTCACCGCCGCCGGAGCCGAGGTGCATCGGGGCAGCCTTGAAGACGTGGAGAGCCTGCGCAGCGGGGCCGCCAAGTCGGACGGCGTGATCCACTGTGCCTTCGACCACGACTTCTCAAACTTCGTGGCCAATTGCGAGAAGGACAAGCGTGCCATCGAAGCGATGGGCTCTGTGCTTGTAGGCTCTGACCGCCCCCTGGTCATCACCTCCGGCACCGGCATGGGGAACGTTGTGCCGGGACAACTCGCGACTGAAAAAGACTTCAATCCCGATCACCCCAATCCCCGTGTAGCTTCAGAATTGGCAGGCATTTCCGTGGCGCAACAAGGTGTCAACGTATCGGTGGTGCGGCTTCCCCAGGTCCATGACCCGGTCAAGCAGGGCCTCATCACTTACTTTGTCGCCACGGCGCGCGAGAAGGGCATTTCCGCGTATGTGGGTGACGGACTCAACCGCTGGCCGGCGGTGCACGTCCTTGACGCCGCCCGTCTCTACAGGTTGGCGTTCGAGAAGGGGGAACCCGGCAGCAGGTACCATGCGGTTGCTGAAGAGGGAATACCGGTTCGGGAGATCGCTGAAGTCCTTGGCCGAGGCCTGAAGATGCCCGTAGTTAGCTTGTCCCAGGAGGAAGCACCGGCCCATTTTGGATGGCTCGGGGCCTTCATGGCTTTCGACATGCCGGCGTCAAGCGCGCAAACACAGGATCGGCTGGGATGGCACCCGACCGGGCCTGGGCTGATTGCCGATCTTGAACAAATGCGCTACCTCCAGGCCTGAACAGATCGAGTACCTGCGGCGCTTCTGCGTCGCAGGTACTCCCAGTTAGAGAAGTTCCACATCGTTACCGGCTCGTAGCCGATTGCAGGGCTAAGCAGGAATACCGTCGGAGTGGAACCGGCTATTTGCAACTTGCCCTGTTTCAAGCCCGGATACTTGCGACATAAAAGCTAACCGGCTCTAAATGGGGATGGAAGCTAACTCTGCCGTTAACTTCTTGGCATCGTACCGGTGTGCATGGTTATCTCGGCTCAAAGCTCGAATAGGAGCTGGAGCCATGCACTCGCGTCCCGCATAGCTTGGGGGAGCTACTTCTCTGCCGGGAGCAAACCCTTGAACCATGTCTCTAATAAGCAAGACAAGCACGTTAAACGCACGCACAACATTCCACGCTTCTTTGTAGAGCATCATGCTATTGCCTGGCTCTTGATAGTGCTTGTTGTCGCTTGCGGCATATTTGCCTACATTCTCACACCCAAGCTGAAAGATCCGAAAACCTCCGCGCGAGAAGCCATGGTTATTGTGGAGTGGCCCGGTGCCAGTGCAACACAAGTGGAGGCGTTGCTCACCAAGCGGATTGAGGGCGTAGTCGCACAGAATGCCATGGTCAGCGAGATACGCTCCGCATCCCGCCCCGGGGAAGCGATTGTCAACCTGGTGCTCGATGAATTCCACGTCAAGGACACCGCAAAAGAGTTCGACGATATCGGTGTCAAGCTGGCGCAGGTTGGGGACCTGCCGGAAGGCGTCGGCCCCATACAGTACTTCAACGATTATGGAGACACGGCCACGCTGATGCTTACCGTCGCCGGCCCGCCCGTCTCCGACGCGGAGATCAACCGCCGTGCCCAGCAGGTGCTGCCGGCCATTGAAGCTGCCCGGCAGAGCGCGGGCAACCCGAAGGATGCCGTATCAATCGTCTTCTGCTTTCCCCCTGCCCTTGACGCAACCGATCTTACGGATAGTGTCGAGCAGCTCTCCGGTGACCTGCTCAGCAAGAAACTGCTCCTGTCGGCTCATGTGCTGCCTGCATCGGGAGCCGTTGTACTCGATGGTATTTCCGGCAGCAATGACAAGGAGCTCAGCGCGGCAATCACAGAGTTTTCAATCCGCCGGGTCGGTGCCGGTGAGTTACATCCTGACATCTGGCCCCCTGTAGTAATCCATGATCCAGGCGAACTTGCATCCCGGCTTCGCAAACTCGGCCCCGGCAAGTACACCTTCCACGAACTTGATGGATTCACTGACACCATCGCTCGCAGTTTGCAGAAGGTCCAGGAAGTTACCAAGGTTGACCGTACAGAGGTAGTAGGGCAACAGGTGAACCTCACCTTTAATGAAGGTCGCCTCGCATCGGCCCACCTGAATCCGTTTGCCCTGCCAGTGCTGCTTCACGACCGCAACGTGGTCATCGCTGGGGGAGAAATGCTTGCCGGCAGCCGCATTGAGGTCACTCCGCATGGTCCCCTGCACAGCATCGGCGATCTCGAAATGCTCCCGCTACCTCCGCCCGGCAAGGGTCATCTGAAAGACGTGGTAAGCGTCGATAAGGGCTACCAGACACCGCCCACGTTTCTAAACTTCCTCACCTACCGCGATCCCTCCGGCCAATGGCAGCGTGGCCGTGCCGTCACGATCACCGCCGACATGCGGCAGGGCGGCCAGATTGCAGACTTCGCAAAGGCGGTCAGCGCTGATCTTGAGGACGTTGAAAAACTGGTTCCGCGTGACCTGGTCATCAAACGCACCTCCGATCAGCCCCGGCAGGTGCAGGAGAATGTAAGCCTGTTCACAAATTCGCTTTGGGAGGCCGTCGGCCTGGTTGTGCTGGTCTCGCTGATCGGCTTCTGGAACTGGCGCTCCGCGGCCCTCATGGCCGCATCCATCCCCATCACCCTGGCCCTGACGATGGTCTTCATGGCAGCCGTAAAGATCGATCTACAGCAGGTCGCTATTGCGAGTCTCATCATTGCGCTCGGCCTGCTGATCGACGACCCGGTCGTCGCGGGCGATGCCATTCAGCGTGAACTCGCATCCGGCACGCCGAGAGGTATCGCGGCGTGGCTCGGGCCTACCAGGCTTTCTCGCGCCATCCTATTTGCCACCATCACGAATATCCTCGCTTACCTTCCGTTCCTGCTGCTCCGTGGAGATATCGGGGACTTTATCCGCTCGCTTCCAATCGTGATCACATGCTCGCTGGTTGCATCGCGCATCGTGTCCATGACCTTTGTTCCGCTGCTGGGCCAACTGCTATTGCGCCACAAGCCCGGTACCGGGGCAACGCCCATGCTGGCTGACAAGCCCCGGCAGGGGTTCGCAAGTCTCTACTTCGGCGCAGGACGCTGGACAGTGGCCCATCGCAAAGCAGTTCTCGCAGGCTCTCTTGTGTTTTTGCTTGCGGGCGGCCTTCTTGCGTCGCGCCTCAACTCGGCTTTCTTCCCCTACGACCTCCAATACCTTTCCTATGCCGATGTCTGGCTGCCCGAAGGAGCAACTTTCGCCGAGACCCGCGCAGCCGCCGCGCAAGTGGAAGACATCATCAAGAGCGTCTCTGACAGCTACGTCGCAAATCACAAGGGTGTACATCCGGGCAAGCCGGTGCTCAAGTCGCTGACAACGTTTGTGGGCGGAGGCGGCCCACGCTTCTGGGATTCAATTTCCCCTGAGCCATCTCACCCCAACTACGCGGAAGTCCTCATTGAAACACTGGACAAGCGCGATACCAATACGCTGGTTCCCCTGGTGCAGGCTGAAGTCTCAAAGCGAGTCGCCGGGGCGCGCGTGGATGTGCGGCAGCTTGAGACAGGACCCGCGATCAGCGCGCCTGTCGCCATTCGCGTCCTGGGCCCGGATTCAGCGACCCTGCTGAAGCTGTCTGCTCAACTTCAAGGCGTTTTAAGGGCTGACCCGCTCGCCGCCCGCGTCCATGACGACTGGGGCGGAGACAGGACATCCATGAGCGTGCAGGTCGATCCTGAAAAGGCCGCCAAAGCAGGCATTACGAACCAGGATGTAGCAAAATCATCGGCAATGGATACCGGCGGCCTTCCCGTAGGAACCCTGCTCGACGGGGACCAGAGGATTCCCATCGTGCTCCGCGAACGGCACGGGGAACGATCCTTTCTGACCGATGCTCAAAACCAATATGTTTATCGCGCGAGTGACGGCAAGCCGGTGCCTCTCGGGCAAATCGCTTCCGTCAGCTTCACTCCGCAAGTCGCTCTGCTACGCCATTACAACCGCACCCGGGCCATCACAGTCTCCTGCTATCCGGCAGCCGGCGCACTTGCCTCCACCGTGCTGAATCGGGCCAGACCGCAAATTGACAACATGGTCAAAACCCTTCCCGCAGGCTACTCGCTCACCATTGCAGGGGAGTACAAGGAACAGAAAAATGGTTTCGGCGACCTGGCAATTGCTCTCACGGTGTCCGTTCTTACGATCTATCTCGCGCTCATGGTGCAGTTCCGGAACATCGTCAAGCCGCTCATCGTTTTTGCCGCCATCCCTTTCGGTTGCGTAGGTGCCTTCGTCGCACTCGCCATCATGGGGGAGCCGTTCGGCTTCATGGCATTCCTGGGCGTGGCAAGCCTCATCGGAGTCATCGTGAGCCACATCATCGTCCTCTTTGATCGCATCGAGGAACAACGCGAACAAGGAGGGCCTCTGCTGGATACCCTGCTCAACGCGGGCTTGCTGCGCTCGCGCCCCGTCCTCGTGACCATCGGCGCAACCGCTCTCGCCCTGGTTCCGCTTGCCATGCATGGAGGCCCGCTATGGAAGCCGCTATGCTACGCCGAAATCGGAGGGCTGCTGCTTTCCGGCCTCGTAACCCTTCTTCTTGTGCCCACACTGTATGCATTCTTCGTACTCGATCTGAAATGGATCTCCTGGAAAACACAATCCGAGGCACCGGACGAGCAGGCTTCGGTCCAGCCTGCCTAAACGGGTTCACAGCGGTAAATATCACCTAAAATTCGTAGGCATAAATTCGTATCCTACCGAACTGTTTACCGTATCGAGAATACCTCCAGGTTTAATTAGTAGTTTCCATACCTGGTCTAGTGCAATCGCCCGTCAGGTTGAGGGTGCTCCCAACCGAGCAGTGATACATGCTGTCGGAAGCACCCTCAAGATGCCTCAAAAGCGGGGCGATCCCCAGCTGGGTGCAGTTCTGCTGATAACGGTGTTCTCTGCTGCATACGTGCAGGCGACAACCGTATCTCCCACCAGGTACGGCGTGATGTTGAGCGAGCCGTCCGGGTTATTCCGTGCCTCAACCAGGATGTTGAATGGTGTGACAGCACCCGTTGTATGCACCACAAAATGGCTCGCACCCTTATCCTGCGTGCACGAGTAATGCATGTCCACGGTACTTGGGTCGAGCATGGTGTATTTACCGGTACAGCTTGTAGTTACGGGAACTACCTGCTCGGCCTGTGTCGGGGGGAACACACTGGTGCTGCTGCCGGAGTCCTCGATGCTCATACCGCCCCGGCCATCGAAGGAGAAGGTACCGGTGTCGGTAAGCTGCGCCGCAGTGACCGGGCCGCTGAGTGTCGTCCCGCAAGCGCCGCCCACCGCAGCCTGTTGGGTAAAATTGATCGTCTCGTTGAACGGAAATGTCCCTTGGAGATCGGAGACGCGAGCAGAAGCAGGGCTCTGCGCAAGGAGGGAGACAGGTAGGGCGCAACAGGTGGCGATTAGAACAAAAAGGTTCTTCATGGCGAACTCCGGGGATAGTAAGTCGTGTGTGAAAGTTGAAACCGTAAAACTTCGTTTATAGGAATCGATTGATACCATGCGGTATCGTTCCCATTTGCATGATAGTACCATGAGGTCTCATAAGAGGAAAGCGATGGGTCGAAGAACTACAGATCAAGCATCCGGAGAGCAACACTCTGGAGATCTCCGGCGCGTAGAGTCGGCAACCCTCGACAAAAGAGATTCAGAGCGACAGGGCCGGCCGCGACTGGAAACGAAACGGCTGCGGGAGTTGCTGGAGGTGGCGGCGGAGGTATTTATCGCGCAGGGATTTGAGAGTGCGAGCACTAACGAGATCGCGCGCCGCGCGAATGCCTCGAAAACAACGTTTTACTCGCGTTTCCCCACTAAAGAAATTCTCTTCCGTGAGGTAATCGAATATCGGATGAACGAAGTGTTCAGCAGGATCACCCCGACACTACCCCTTGAGGGTGCCATTGAAGAGACCTTGCGGGCGTTTGCGATGAGCATCTTGCAGGCAGCGTTGTCGCCGTCGCAGATCGAGCTGATCCGCATGGTGAGCATGGAGTCGAAGCGGTTTCCGGAGCTGGGGCGACGCTTTTATGAGCTTGGTGCCGGTCGGGGCAAGGCCCTGCTCGCGGAGTATCTTGAGGAACAAACGCGCCGCGGTGTTTTACGCGCAGACAATCCGCAAATCATGGCCGAGCACTTCATCAGCCTGGTCATTGGTGGCCCGGTGCATTGGTACGTGCTGGGTTTTCAGGCGACGATGCCCAAGGCAAAAGAGCGCGTTCGGCATGTAAGTGATGTCGTCACTGTCTTTTTGCGGGCGTACGGTCATCAGGAAGCACGGCAAGGGTTCGCCGCATCCTTTGCTTGAAACATTCTTGCGTAGAAGCGGCATAATGCCTTTTCCAGTTTCTCTGCGATGAGTCCGAATAAATCTTTGTTCAGAAATTGCGTGTCGGGCCGAAGAGCCGTTTCCAAAACGGAAGCGCCCACGATGTTAAGTCGATCCCAAGGCTTTTGTTTTTTGCAGCCGGCAGGCAGAAGACGTTGTTCACTGGGCAGCCGGGGGCGAGAACGACGCGTCCAGCACCGAGAACTCGCTGCCGTCAAAGCGCGTTAGCCCGCCGGCGGTGCCTAGCCGGCTTTGTTGCATTAACTTTACTGGTCGCAGTTCATCGATTTCATTTTGCCGCATTTTCATCAGACTGTGCGACAGCGAAGCTGTCGCACAGCTTATTTATAAAACGGATCATGCAACAAAGCCCAGGAGACTCCATCAATGCCGCTGTTCACCCGCCGATCTTTCGTCCAACTTGCCTGCGCTTCCGCCGCTGCCCTCAGCCTGCCGTTCTATGAGCCTTCCTTGCATGCAGAGTCAACCCGGGTCCTGCTGCCCGCGAACGTCTGCGGCAAGTTCGGCTTCATCGACGCCGAAGGAGCCATGGCCGTGCCCGCGCGCTACGATGCCGTGCTGCCTTTCGCGACAGATTATGCTGCCGTACACCGCGACGGCAGCTGGGGCTACATCGATCGCAGCGGCAGGGAAGTGCTCCCTCCGCAGTATGAAGAGGCCCGCAATTTTCGCTGGAACTGCAGCCCGGTGCGCGCAGGCAAAGAGTGGCGGTTTATCCGTCCGGACGGCAAAGACGCTTTTTCGGGACGCTACGATACGGCCCGCAGCTTTCAGGACGCCCGCGCGCGCGTGGCGTTGAATGGAAAATGGGGCTACATCGACCCTGCGGGCACCATGGTCATCCAGCCGCAGTATGACGGGGCCAATGGCTACAACGAAGACACCGCCCCAGTGAAGCGCGGAGATACCTGGGGGTTTATCGACAAGCAAGGAGCCACGGTCCTGCCCTTCAAATACACCAGGGTTGCCAGCTTCAACGGCGGCGTGTGCGCCGTTGAGATGGACGGCAAGTGGGGCTTTATTCACCATGATGGTTCAGTCGCCCTGCCTGCATTGTGGGAGAAGACGGGCGAGTTCAATGAAGGGCTGTGTCCTGTAAAGAAGGACGGGCTTTGGGGGCTTATCGATCCCGCCGGAAAGGTTGTGCTGAGTCCTCGCTACCAGGAGATGAACTCGTTCGATGACGGCCACATCCTCGTTGTCGAAAACAAACAGCCGATTTATCTCGATCACAGCTTACGCACTGTGTGGAAAGGAAAAATGGATTGCCCAGCCGGCAGCATGGACCACGTGTATAAAAGTCCTGCGTAAAACCGGCGTACCCCCGGATATTCATAGCCGGGCATCCATGACCATGTCCGCAGCCGAAGCAAGGCTGGTACCCCCGGCGAAGAACGTCATCCTTCTTCGCCGGGTATGGGCTTTCCGGTATGAGCGTTAAGGTGTGGAAGTAAAGTTCCAGGTCAGGATCTTCTGGCTGGATGCGGCACCGCCCGTTCCACCTGTAAAACCGACATAGGCAGTGGGTCCACCGAATATCTGCGTGATGTCTCCGATCATCGATGTTGTTTGTGTCCCCCCGGTCACCGTGTCCTTGATGGTGACAGTTAACGTACTGCCGTCATAGGTTTCATGGACAGCAATCGTATCGCCGCCGGCCAAAATGATTCCTGAATTTGTAAGATCGATAGCCGGCAGGATGGGAGCAGCGCCATTGATGAAAAAGCCGGTGGAATCAGTCCCTTCTCCGGCATTGCTGTAGACATCGAACTTGAGCGCCAGGCTCCGACCGATGCCGACGGGCCCGGTCAGCGAGTCAGAGCCGTAGCCCAGCCCCCCACCGAAGAAGCCCAAAGCCGTGGGGCTGGTGTTCTGCATCGTGAAGGTGATCCCGTCGGCAATCGGCGCATTGCCGGAAAGCTGGAACGTGTAATCCGTTGTAAAGTGTCGAACATTGACCGGCGTGGCCCAGAAGAAGCTACCGGCTTGATACGTACCGCCGTTGGTGAGCTGCAGGCGGCTGTCATCGGCATGGATGGCACTGCCGTTGAGCTGAAGACCGGCCACGGAAGCGAAGCCGCTCGGGAAGTTGATCGTCGGTAGTGTGCCGACAGTGTACTGACCGATAGTCACCCCGCTGTTCGTTGCATTGGGCGCAACAGCCATGGCCTGCATGGTCACCGGTCCAGTCACCGGCAGCGGCGCGCTGTACAGGGCCGATGCAGTGGTAGGGATCGAGCCATCGGTAGTGTAGTAAATCGCTGCTCCAGCCTGGCTATCCGACAAGGTGACGGTCTGCGCGGATGTGTAATTTCCCGGTGCGGGGCTGAAGGTAGGCAGCGTGGTCACGAGCACCGGGCCTGTGAGGAGGCCATACACATCCACCTCATGCTGCGCACCTACAAACACGGTTCCATTGACAACCATCGGTACGGTAAACTTGACTGCGGCACCGGCGGTGTCGCGGCTCCCCATCTGGTTGCTCTTGTACAGCAGCCTTGCGACGTTTGTGGCATCGAAGGCGTACAGTATGGCGGGGCTGCCGCTGGAAGCACCGTCAGACCGAATCGCCCAGACCACCCCATTGTTTGTGCCGTTGGATGTAATCACAGGGCTTGATCCGGGAAACGCAGCGCTATCCCCACCGATGGAAAGCGGGGTGGCGCTCAGTTGCCCGTTCACAAGCGAAAACTGCTTCATACCATCGCTCGCAGCCCACATGTAGACGCTGTTGTTCCAGTATGCCGGGGTACTCCACAGGCCATTGGGGAGGCCGCCGACTTCCTGCACGACATTGTTCGATTGAGTGTTATTACCGCCGAGATTGTCACGGTCAAGCAGCTCGATACGACCGTTTTTCCCAACCTGGATCAGTTCATGGGGATGGAGACCGGACTGATCGGGCAGCATAAGAATGCCGCTGGAGCCCTGATCGAGGTCCGCCTCTGAAAGAACGGACTGATCGAAGGGGCTCCACTCATCGCTTACCTGCAAGCCTCCATTGCTCAGGTCCAGCCGCTCCACGGCGTCTCCAAAGCTCTGGGCATTTGAGTACGGCGGCGTGGCATCCAGGGTGCCGTTCCCGCTGACGAAGAAGAGGCGTCCGTTACCGTTGTCGGTATCTGCGGCCAGCCCCGCCCCCGACTCCCAGATACCGTTTTCTCCTCCGCTTGGACTGGTGTTATAGATACCCGTTTGCTGCAAAGTGGTGGCGTCATAGGCAAAAACCCAGCCGTGATAAGGTCCGTTATCCCCGTGCGATGCCATGGCGAAGTACACATGGCCGTTCAAAAGGAGCAGTCCCACACGTTCAAGCCCCAGCAACGGAACAAACGATACCTGGCCGCCCACTGAACCCGTGCCGCTGCCCGGTACTGTGCCGCTGATCGCAACCGGGCTGTTCGGCCTCTCGTTGCCGGTGGTGATGTCAAGCGCGTGCAGACGCTGCACGTAGGTGCCGTTTTCCTTGCTCTTTGCGACCACGTAAAGGGTATTGGTCGAGGGGTCAATCACAGGGGTTCCTGTAACACCGACTTCCGGCAAGATATCGCTGGTACCGACATCGGCGCTCGGTACAGACGTAGCTCCGGCTGCAGCACCATGCGCACTGTCAAGCAGGCTTGCTTTCCATAGCTGTTGATTGCCGTCAGCATCAAATGCATAGACACTATCGTGCTCGGTAGCCACAAATACCACGTTGTGTACGCCGCCTGCCGTGTTCAAGGCTGCCATGTAAAGCGGCTGTGCATATACATAGCCGTCCACTGCATAGGAGCGCAATTTACCGAACGTGGCTTGATTGACATTTGCCGGTGTAAGCTGCGTCTCCTGCGTGTTTTGACCCTGACGAGTCATGTCGTACCGCCACGTTGGGACGTTCATCTGGGCCAGAATGGAACCGGGCAGCAGAAAAGCAAGGGCGCACAAGGAATAGTTCTTGGAAATCATGTACTTATAAAACTATGTCTTGAATAAGTACACAATAGTACTTCGGTCACGAAGATAAAATCGTACTACGCTCTAACTCCTTTGTGTGATGTTACTAGTGAAGGTTTCTCCACGAAGGGTCGGCTTCCGCGATGTATCTGACTTTCATAACCCTGCTGTAACTTGTAAAGTTAATGAATTACTCATCTTATGTAAAGGCAGTTCTATTTTTGTGTCTCAGTGCAGTTATGATTACGCAAGCTCATAATTCTCTAACACTGAATACACCCGGCTATGTACTCATCAAGCAGCCGGACATAAACGTTCACCGGAAGCTATCCTGCGACCGTGTCAACTTGCTCTCATTATTCACAAAGCCTACGGCTGCGTGCCTGTCTGGAAGTTGAGCGTGGCCCCGGCCAGGCGATACGCATAGGTGGCATTCGTCGCCCCGATAGCAGCCTCAGTCTGCTGCAACTGCGCCTGGCTCAGCTCCACAATAGAGGCCAGGCCCAGCCCGTAGCGGGTCTTTGCAAGCGCCAGGCTTTGGTTTGCCTGTGCAAGCAGTTGCGCGGTTACACCGATGCGCTGGAAGGCATTGTTTGCCGCCAGCCACGACGTTTGCACGTCGCGCACAATGCGGTCGCGCAGCAGGCGCGTTTGCTCCCCGGCGGCATCGGCGCGCAGCTTGGCCTCCTGCGCCTCAGCCGAGTACAGGAAGCCCGTAAACAATGGAATGTTCACGTTGGCGGCAATGCCTCCGTCCCAGCTTGAAAGGAAGTACTGCCCGGGCCGCACCGGCGCGCCGCCGACTGTGCCCAGCGCGCTGATCGTGGGCCGCCCCAGCTCAGCCTGTGCCCGGCTAAAGCGCCGTGCAGCCTGCTGCGTCAGGTCAGCGGCTTGCAGATCCGGCCTCTGCGCCAGCGCCAGCTGAACCAGCGCCTGCGCGTCCGGCGGAGGCACGGCGGGCGCGTTCCCCGCATCGTCTACCAGCGTGTAGGTGACCTGGTGGTCGAGCCCCAACACCTCATCAAGCTCGGCCATGTTGGCGTTTGCGTTGTCCGCCGCGTCCAGCAACTGCAACTGGGCCTGTGACACATTCACATTGGCAAATGTCAAATCCAGAGTCGAGCGCAGATTGTTGCTCGTCAACTGGTTCACTTGCCCCTGCGTCGCCTGTCGGGTCGCTATCGTTTGTTGCGCCACTGCGAGCAGCGCCTGCGTTTCAAGCGCGTTATAGAAAACCTGGTCCACAACCAGGTTCACATCCTCATTTGTAGCCGCGGCATTCGCCTGCTGTGCACGCTCCTGCAGTTTGGACGAGGCAACAAGATTCGACGTGCGGCCGAAGTCGGTAAGCAGCTGGCTGAGCGCGACCCCACCCCCGGCATGCTGAAACAGTCGGGGATCGTTGAGAGCCCCCGAGGAGACACGGCTGCCGTTATTGGCCGCCTCCGCCGTCAGGCTGCCGGTCACCTGCGGCAGCAGCGCCGAGCGTGACTCGCGCACCACCTGGTGCTGCGCCAGTGCCAGCAAGCGGCTGATGCTGACACGCGGATTGTTCTTCAGTGCCAACGCCTCAGCCTGCCCGCGGGTGAGCGTGGGTGTCTCCACCGCCGAGGCCGGGGTGGGAGATGACAACTGAAACGGTGCGCCGACCGGAGCCGCCGGAAGCGCAACCCCGCTTTGCGCACGGACAGTAAAGCTTATCGAAGCAGCAAATAAAAGAGCAGGGAATCGAAGCGCCATGATTAGACCGCCTCCCGCGTCTGCCCTGAAGCATTTTGCGACGCCCCGGCCTGCCGGTCGCGGCGTCCGTACACAACCATGTACACCGCAGGCACCAGGAACACTGTAACCACCACCGACACAGAAAGGCCGCCGATGACGGCACGTGCCAGCGGCGCGTATTGCTGGCTGCCCGCCTCCAGCCCCAGCGCCAGGGGAATCAGGCCGAGCAGGGTTGCGAGCGACGTCATCAGGATAGGCCGCAGACGAATCTTGCACGACTGCACCACGGCATCGAGGTAGCTTTTGCCCTCCTCGTGCAGGATGCCGGCGAACTCGACGATGAGGATGCTATTCGACACGACGATGCCGACCATCATGATGATGCCCATCAGCGACATGATATTGAGCGTTGAGCGTGTAAGCACGAGCATGACGATCACCCCCGCAAGCCCCGGCGGCACTGCCATCAGGATAATGAACGGGTCGATGAACGAGGTAAACTGCGCCATCAAAATCAGGTACACCAGGATAAGGGCAAGTACCAGCCCCAGGCCGAATCGCTCAAGCGAAGTATCCATGCTCTGCACCGCGCCATGCGTCAGCACCCGCATGCCGTTGGCTGTCGGCACTTCCTTGATAAGCTGATCGATCTGTTTGCTGACCACCTTCAGCGATTCACCGCTCGTTTGCACATACACGTCAATGACACGCCGCAATTGGTAATGGTCCACTTCGGTCGGCGTGTTGATTTCCTTGACGAAAGCCACGGAGCGCAGGGGAGTGTAGCCCGTACTATTGGCTCCGCGAAGCGGGATGTTATTGAATTCCTCCATGTTCATCCGGTTGATTGCTTTGTTTGAGTACTGGACGGTAAGCAAGTAATTGTTGCCTGATTTCGGATCGACCCAGTATGTCGGCGCAATCACGCTGTCAGATGTCATTGCGGTGATTACATTGTCGATAATGTCCTGCTCCGACAAGCCTACCTGGCTGGCACGCTCACGATCCACATTGAGCTGTAGCCCCGGATATTTCAAATCCTGCGGGATATACACGTCGGATACGGTTTTGAGGCCGCGCAGCCGTAGTTCCAGCTTTTGCGCCTGCGCATAAGCTGCCTCCTGGTCGTTCGAGCTGATCTGGATATCGATTGCTGCGGGCGAGCCGGAATTCACAGTTGCATCGACGAGCCCTCCGGCCTGAAAGTACGTCCTTAACTGGGGCAGTTGCGCGGCCAGCGCGGCCCGCACTTTATCGATGTAGACATAACTGCCGACCTTGTGATCTTCGGTGAGACTTACCTCCACAAAGGCATTTTCCATGGAAGCATTCGGCGAGTAGATCGACGAAATACTCGGTGTCGCGCCGATGTTAGAAACAATCATGCCCATATCAGCCGGAGCAACCACCTGCCGGATGATCGTTTCCACCTTCCCGACATAGTCGTCACTTACCTCGATACGAGTACCGCTCGGCATCCTGAGCGTCAGGACGAACTGCCCGGGGTCGGTGCGCGGAAAGTAGGCGCGCCCTAAAAATGGAGCGAAAATGGCAAGGACCAGGGCAATCACGCCCAGCATGACACCGGCGGCAAGCCAAGGCTTGCGCAGGGTAGCGTAGGCAAGCTTTTCATACCGGTCCAGCATGGCACTGAAGCCGCGGTTGAACGCGGACGTTCCGCGCTGAAACAGGGAAGGCTTCTTCTCTTCGCTTTCGTGAGATTTGGGTTTGATGAAGTACGCGCAGTACAAGGGCACCAGCGTCATCGAAAACGCATACGAGGCGAAGATGGAAAACACAACGCCGTAGGCAAGATCGGTGAAGATGTATTTGCTGACGCCGTCAAGCAAGAACACGGGGAAGAAGACGATTGACGTTGTTACTGTTGCGGCCAGCACCGGCAGCGCCACTTCCGTGCCGCCGTCGCCGGCTGCCTCCTTCGGCTTTGCCCCTCCTTCGAGCAGGCGGAAGATGTTCTCAAGGACAATCACGGAGTTATCGATCAACCGAGAAAGTACCAGGGCGAGCCCGCCCAGAAGCATGGTATTGATCGAACCGCCCAGACCGCTCACGATTAGCAGACAGGTAAGTATGGAGAGCGGGATCGCGATCAAGGCGGCTACCGTGGCGCGCCCGCTACCCAGGAACACAAGGATCATAAGACCGGTCAGGAAAAGGCCGATACCCGCTTCCTTGAGCAGGTTCTTGATTGCGCCTTTGACAAACACCGACTGATCGAAGGCCACGGCGGTCTGGAGAGCTGCCGGGATACCGACCAGCTTGGCGACAGCCGCGCGCATGCCGTTCACAATCGTAATGGTGTTGCTTTTGCCCGCCTGCTTCAGCACCGGAATGTAAACAGACCGTTGGCCGTCGATGCGCACGATGTTGTACTGCACGGCGCTGGAGTCTTCAGCGTGACCGATATCGGCGACCAGCACGGATGCATTGCCGACCGACCGCAGAGGGATCGAGTTGATCTGCTCGGGCACGGGTATCTGGCTGTTGGCGTAGATGTTGAGGTCGCGTACTCCGATGCGGACGTCGCCCGCCGGCAAAATCAGGTTGGACTTGTTGACGGCGGTGACCACGTCCATCAGGCTCATGTTGTGCGCTTCAAGCCGGAGAGGATCGACAAATACCTGGATTTGCCTGGATTTGCCTCCGAAGGGCTGGGGCACCGACGCGCCTTTGACACTGGCAATCTGGTCGCGCACTTCAAACTGCGCAGCATCTTCAAGTTGCGTCTGGTCCAGGCCCTTGCCCTTCAGCGTGATGAGGCAGATAGGCTGGGTCGATGCCGTCATGCCGAGCACGATTGGCGGCAGGGTGCCGGGCGGCAGGCGTCGCAGATCGGCCAGTGCCAGGCTGGAGATGTTGCTGACTGCTGAGTTGCTGTCAGTGCCGGGACGAAAGAAGACCTTAATCAGGCTGACACCGCTCAGGGAGCGCGACTCAATGTGGTCGATATTGGCACCGAGCGTAAAAAAGCGTTCGAAGGTATCGGTGATGTCGGCTTCGATCTGCTTCGGCGGCATACCTGAGTAGAAGGTGGCCACCACCACAACGGGAATATCAATATCGGGGAAGAGGTCCACCGGCATCGTCCCGACATTCACGACGCCGACCAGCATGACCATAAGGGAGAGCATCAGGACAAAGAAGGGATAGCGCAGAGCAAATTTTGTCATTAGTCGTTCACGCCCTGACCGCTGCTTATTTCCTTGGGCGACACTTGCGGCGTCTCCGCATCCGGTGCCGCGACGTCGAGCATGCCGCCTTCCTCATGCATCACATCGCTCGCCGGTTCCGGCTGCGGCAGCGGTGCCACACGCTCCCCACCGCGGTAGGCACCTGCGTCACCCAGGATGACAGTGTCGCCTTCATTGAGCCCCTTTGTTATTTCAACCAGGAGCGAACCGCGCAGCCCTGTCTCGACCTGCCGCTGCCCTACCGCGTTGTTCGCATCAAGCACCAGCACAGTCCCGGTTCTGCCTGTTCCCTGCACGGCACTCAGCGGCACGGTCAGTACATTTTCTTTATGCGCCAGCTGCAGATATGTGTTTGCGTACATGCCTGGAGTAATCACGAGCTTCGGGTTCGGTACATCCACCTCGGTTTCCATGGTGCGGGTGCTCATATCCAGGTTGCGGGTAAACCGTACCACCTTGCCGTTAAAGCTTTGCTGCAAGGCATCGACGCGAATCGACATGGGATCGCCTACATGCACATATTGAATGGCGTCCTCGGGCACAGGGACGCGCAGCCGGAGCAGGTCGCTTTGCGAAAGCTTGACCAGGGGAAGCGTCTGCGTTTCCGAGTTGGTGCCTGTCTGGACAAGGGCCCCTGTGTCTGCATAGCGCCAGATCACAACGCCGCTCAGCGGAGCTGTAATCGTGGTGTACGACTGCAGTGCGCCTACGCGCTCCTCATCGGCCTTTGCCGTGTCCGCTCCCTGCTGCGCGGCAGAAAGGCCCGCCTTGGCACCATCGATGCGCGCCTGTGCGGCGTCAGCCTGCGACCGCGCATCGTCAAGCTCCTGCGCCGCAATCAAACCGGGCTGCTCCTTGGCGGCAGCCTGCAACCGGTCGTAGTTGGCTTGCAGCGATGCATGCAGCGACTGCGCCCGGCCGACCTCATGCTGTGCCTGTTCAATCTGGTCCTTGCTGCGCCGCGCTTCAGACTGGGTGCCGCGGTACTGCGCATTCAGCTCCGGCACTTCCAGCACGGCCAGCGTTTGCCCCGCATGCACGCGGTCGCCGATGTCCACGTAGATACGGCGAATGTAGCCGGAGGCCTTGGCATGTACGTCAACCACCTGATAAGGCTGAAACTGGCCGGCGATGCTGAGTGTGTGGGAGATATTGCCGCGCTGTACCCGGCATACTGCGACTGCAAGAGGGGCGGCGGCAGCCGGGTGTTGCGACTGGCTTGCGCTGCAACCGGATAGCAGGCTTCCGAGAGGCACAAAGGCGCATGCCATGAACAGGTAAAAACTCTTTCGCATGAGTAACTTCCAGGGCGCACAGGCGGGTAACCCTACGCTTGAGAGCATTTTTCCGCTTACCATGCACTGTTCGCTAAGATGCATAAGCAGCTCTGGCGTGCAGGAGAGGGAAATGCTTTAACTGAAACAGCGACGCGGCTTAACCGGTCACAAAGTTCAGACTTGAAGTTTTGCGGGCGGAGGTCTTCTAAGCAGGGCTTCGGTCAGGCCGCTCTCATGCGAGGGCAGGGCAGCAGTAGTGCGAACCAGCCTCGAAACAAAGCTGGGCGGGAAGAGACTGAACAGAAGCGCTGCAAACAGCATAGGCACGATCGCCGGCTCTACCTGTGCAAGCTGCTGCGCATCCGGGGTAGAACGCTCCTGCTGCGAGAGAAGCTTGGCAGGCTGCCTTACAGACGGCGACACCGAATGGCTGTACAAGGACAGCTTGTAGTGCAAGCCCCAGCCGAAAACCGCGAACCCCAGCATAAGCATCAGCAGTACAGAAGCGCTGAGGGGAAGGCGTCGGGCTGTGGAAAGAATTTGCATTCGTAAGAAAGCCATTTCCAGTATGTCATGGCGAATGCCGTGCAATTGCAATCACTTCCCTCATTGGTCATCCTGAGCGAAGCCGAAGGACCTGCTTTTCCTTTGATTTTCGCGCAACTGTCCGAAAAAGCAGCATCGAACTCATGTCACCCCCTCTGGAGTGGCAGTGACCGCCCTCACGGAGCCTGCACCCGCATGCCTTTTGCTCGCTGTTTGCTTTCGCTTTTCATATGCGCCCTGCTCCTACCGGGTACCAGCGCGCTCGCGCAGGTTGCCGCGTTCAAAATCGATCCGGTACCGGCAGAGGTCAGCTCGAATCATTTCCGTGTAACCGTCAACGGCCGCAGCAGCAACGTACTGCATGCCGCCACAGGCTACTACCTGCTCAACTTCAGCACCTCCGGCCCGGTCACCGTAACCGTGACAGCCCATGACCCGCACTACTGGGACGCGGGCGTAGAAGTACAGCCCATGCGGCTCGGCATCCGCCCCGTACGCCACGGAGCAACCATCACATTCCGTCTAAACGGGCCGGAGAAGCTGACCATCTCGCGTCCCGGCGACCACTTCGCCAAAGCGGAAATCCTGTTCCTCTTCGCCAACCGTCCAGAGACAAAACAGATCACAGCCGCAACGCCCGGCATCCGCTACTACGGCCCCGGCGCGCACCATGAGAACATCGACGCGCACACCGGCGACACCATCTATCTGGCCCCGGGCGCGGTCATCTTCGGGTCACTCAATATATGGCAGGTACAGCACGTGCACGTGTTCGGCACCGGCACCATCCTCTACGACGGTCCGCAGAACCCGCATGACGACACCGGCTGGATTCACAAGCAGAACTGGCACGTCATCGTGATGGACAACGCCGACGACATCGAGATCGACGGCATCACCTGCATCACGCGCAGCCGCTCCTGGCAGATCCAGATGAAGGACTCGCGCCACATCGGCTTCTACAACGTCAAGGTCATCGGCGGCAACCCGAACAACGCAAACCAGGACGGCATGGACTGGCTCGGCGGCGGCGACACCACGGTACGCAACAGCTTCCTGCGCGCCTCCGACGACAACTTTGCCATGTACGGCAACTGGGACGGCTACGACCCCGAAGTACTGCGCAAGCCCGGTCCCGACGTAACTGATATCACGATCGAAGACACCGAGGTTTCGACCAGCATTTCAAACACGGTACGGGTCAACTGGCCCGGCAAAACCTTCAACAGCGCGCACTTCCACATGCGCGACATCGACGTGCTGAGTACCGGCTTCGGCGCCTGCAAAATCCCTTTCGCGTTCTTTGAGCTGTGGTCCGACCCGGACGGCAAAGGCTCGCACACCGACTACACCTTCACAGACATCCGCCTGGAAGACTGGTACTCACTGTTTCAGATCCGCCAACCATTGCCCCGCGTACGCGATATCGCATTCCGCGACGTGTGGGCAATGGACGGCCCCGGCATGATCGGGTCCACCTTGCAGGGCGATGTATCTGGAGTGAAGTTGCAGGACGCGCTGAACACCGACCTCCACCTTGAAGACGGCGCGGCAATGCCGACGAGCAAACCGGCGATGCTCCACGCGGAGTTCACCTATGCAAGCGGCATCCTGAAACCGCGGCAGAAGATCGACTTTACCGCGCAGGAGGAAGAAGCAAAAGGACGACGCTTTGAGTGGCTTTTCGGCGACGGCACCCGCGCACCGGGCCGGGGCGTTTCACACGCATTTTCTGATGCCGAAGGCACGCTGCTCGACGGCTCAGGCCGCTTCCGTGTGCTGCTGCATGTGACGGACCCCGGCGGCGCACAAGCCTGGAGCAGCCAAAGCATAGTGCTTGCCGGTGAGCACCCACGCACCCTAATCACGCCGCAAGTACCGAACAGCAGAACCCCGGAAACGACTCCGGAAACAACCCTGGAGCGCATGGTCCACGTGCCCGCCGATGGCGGCTACACCTTCACCCTGCTTACCGGCACCGCCGCCACGTTGAGCATCGACGGCAGCGCGCCGCAGCATACCCCTGCACCGCAAACACAAGTTTGCGGCTCAGAAGGCAACGCCGTGCAGCCGGTACGAGTAAGCGCAGTGCTTACCGCTGGGGACCACCGGCTGCAAGTCCGCCAAATGCCCGGGATCGAAAACACAGACACAATCAAACCGACGCTGCTCTGGGAAGGTCCCGGCCTGGATCGCCGGCTTCTCCCCCAGGAGAATCGGTGAAGCAAAGTCGATGTCATGTAAAGAGAACCATGTCGCCTTGAGCGGGTGTATACAACTTCTCTCTTCCAACCACTCAAAAACGTGTCATCCTGAGCGAAACCTGACGCGCAAGCGTCAGTTACAGTCGAAGGATCTGCTTTCCTGCCGACATCGCGCAAAGTTCAAGGCTAGAGCCAAGTCCTTCGACTCCGTTTCACTCCACTCAGGACGACACCGTGACTAGGCGCTTTCAGAAAACAAATACTTTCACATAATCCTTGGCGGCTTGGCTAACCACAGCCCGTCGCTCTGTACTGTTTCCAAACAGCGACATTGTCCGTTACATAGAAGAATGGCTCCATCTTTCTATGCTCAATTATTTCTGTTACGCCCCTGACAGTAACTGCTTCATAAGCTGGATAATCAGATGCGGACCCCTGCGTGAAAATAGTTACTTGAAAAGGCTCTTTACACACCCTTGCGGCATTTACTTTTTTGAGTATCTGCTTATTGTCGTCTTGCAAGCTAAACAGGGCATTACTGCCCCAAGGCTTGATGTAGTAGCTCATGGTAAGCCTGGTGCTAGCGCGCGTAAGTCCGGGTGGTAAAGTAATCCATTTAGGAAGTCTCGAATCACTAGCCAGTGTGAATGTGGATTCCGGGAAGTACTCACATCCGACTAGCAAATAACTTACAATTGCTAATGTGCATCCGAGCAGCAAATGCTTTCCAATGTGTTGACTTTTCGCGATCATCTACCTGCCCTTAGCTAATACGTTAATACGTAGTTGCTACCTGCGACCGCCAGATACCCGGTATTTCTTGAGTATCTCTATTTCATAAGTCTTTCAGCAATCCCTCAACCTGTCCCCCACTGGGCATCGAAGGCATGGCCCCGGCACGCGTAGTAGACAGCGCCGCAGCCGCAGCCGCGACCCGCGCAGCCGCGAACGGCTCCCCAAGCTCCAGCAGCGAGGCCGCAAACGCTCCATTGAAAGCATCCCCAGCCGCAGTAGTATCTACCGCCTCAACCGCAAACGCCTCGATCCATCGCGCCCCGCCCTCATGCAGCAAGTAAGCCCCACGCGCGCCAAGCTTCAGCACCACCCCGCTCACGCCTTTTGCAAGCAGGCTCTCCGCCGCCGCCCGCAACTCCCGCTCCCCGGCCTGCGTAATATCCATGCCGGTCAGCGCGTGTGTCTCGGTCTCATTCGGCGTAAGCCAGGTCACCGCGCGCAGCAGCTCCGGCGGCAGCGCCTGCGCAGGTGCCGGGTCCAGCATCAAGGGGATACCCGCGTTCCGGCACCGCGCGGCCAGCCGCACCACGGCAGGCATGGGGATCTCAAGCTGCGCCAGCACTATACCGGCCTCGCGGATAGCAGGCCACCACTGGTCGATGTCCGCAGGCTCGATCGACCCGTTGGCTCCCGGCACCACCGTGATGGAGTTCCCGCCATCCGCAACCGTCGTGATCAACGCAGCCCCCGTGCTGCCCGGCGTTGATTCCACATGGGTGATGTCAACCCCGGCCTTCCGCAAATCCTTCAGCAGCCCCGGCGCAAAGCCGTCATCACCCACCCGCGCAAACAGTTGTGTGCGGGCACCCAGCCGTGCCGCTGCCGCCGCCTGGTTCGCACCCTTGCCGCCTGAAAAAACCTGGAAGTCCGTCCCTGTCATCGTTTCGCCCGGAGCCGCGAACCGCTCCGCCCTAACCACCAGGTCGACATTCACGCTACCTACAACCGCAACCCGTTTTTGTATGTCCATCTCAGCCCCGCCATGTGCAGCGTACAGCCTCCGTAAGCCGGGGCAGCATGAACATTCATAAGGAATTCACACAATTGAGACAAAGCGGGCTCAGTGTGCACGGTACAACGGTGCTCTACGGGAGACGCCATCGTGACGGCTCCCGAGACCTGTTTTCCTTGCGCGTGCCGTTCGCTGCTGTGTGGCTGTTTGCTGTGTCTGATTGGATTGCGAGCTGTGAACGGCCTCCGGAAGAGCAGTGCCCAGCGACCTATAACCGTCAGCAAGCGTCCTTATTCGACTTAGGTCCAACTCAGGACAGACATTTCAGGAGACACCATGTACCGCCTTCACCAGACTCTCCCAATGCAAAAAAGTGCGCTGCTCATCAGCACCCTCGCCCTCAGCGCCGTCTCCGCGTCCCCGCTTGCAGCGCAGGTTGGCCCGCCCAATAGCGGCGAGCCGCAAATCCTCAGCACCAACCAGCGCATCACTCCGCTCGCGCCCAACGGCGCACGCTTCCAGGCGTTGAATCCCAACCTCGCCGACAACCCGACCTACACCGTCGGCCAGGCCGTGTCCACCGTGCTGAGCCCTGACGGCAAAACCCTGCTCATCCTGACCAGCGGCTACAACCTCGTCGAGTTCACCTCCGGCGCAAACCTGGGCACCAACAACCCGCTGGACTCGACCGAATTTGTGTTCGTGTTCGACGTATCAGGCAGCGCGCCGGTGCAGAAGCAGGCCATCCCGGTGCCGAACACCTACAGCGGTATCGCCTTCAGCCCCGATGGCAATAATTTCTACGTTTCCGGCGGCGTCAACGATAACGTGCACTTCTATGCCCGCGCAGCCGGTACATGGGCTGAGACAGGTACGCCCGTAGCGCTCGGCCACCTGGCGCTCGCCAACGCGGCAACGGCTAGCAGCGGGGGCCTGGGCATTGCCACGCGGCCCGAGGCTGCAGGCCTTGCCGTTTCGCCGAACGGTACACGCATCCTGGTTGCCGACTACGAAAACGATGCCGTCTCCCTGCTTACGCTCAACAAGGGCGTGTGGGCCAAAGGTGCCGAGCTTGATCTGCGCCCCGGCAAGTCGCAGCTCTTCAACGCGCCTGCCGTACCGGGCGGCGAGTTTCCCTTCTGGGCGGTATTCAAGGGCAATGACGTTGCCTACGTTTCAAGCGTGCGCGACCGCGAGGTGGATGTGGTGACCGCCTACGGTGTGCTGGCACGCATCAAGCTGCCCGGCCAGCCCAACAAAATGGTGATGAACAAGGCGCAAACGCTGTTATTCGTCGTGCAGGACAACAGCGATTCCGTAGCCGTGATCGATACCAACACGCAGCAGGTAATTGATGAAATCCCCACCACTGCGCCTGCCTCTGTGTACCCCAACACGCAGAACTACAAAGGTGCGCAGCCGAACAGTCTTGCACTGTCGCCCGATGAAAAGACGCTGTACGTCACCAATGCCGGGGAGAATGCAGTCGCGGTGATCCGCGTCGGCAACACCGGCAGCGCTGAGGTGATGGGCCTGATCCCGACCGGCTTCTACCCGAACTCCGTAACGGTAAGCGCTGACGGCAAGCAGCTGTACATCGTCAACGGCAAGTCCGCCAACGGGCCCAACCCGCAGTACAGCACCGGCACCATCAATGGCGCGGCTGTCAACGCCACCAACCAGTACGACCTCCAGCTGACCAAGGCAGGCTTCCAGACGGTACCCGTACCGTCTGCCGCCGAGCTGGGCACACTGACCGCAAAGGTAATCCAGAACGATCACTTCGGACGCACCCTGAACGCCGCGCAGCAGGAAACCATGGCGTTCCTCAAGGGGAACATCAAGCACGTGATCTACATCATCAAGGAGAACCGCACCTACGACCAGGTGCTGGGCGACCTTGAAGTCGGTAACGGCGACCCATCCATCACGCAGTTCCCGGATGCAAATACACCCAACTTCCATAACATCGCGCGCAACTTTGTAGACTTTGACAATTTCTACGACGTGTCCGAGGTAAGCGGCGACGGCTGGCCATGGTCCACCTCCGCGCGCTCCAACGACACGATCGAGAAGGAAATCCCGGTCAACTACGCCGGTCGCGGCCTCAACAACAACTCCGAAGGTACCAACCGCAACGTAAACGTCGGCATCCCCAACCAGAAAGTACGACTGGCAGCCGACCCGCTGACCAGCCCCGACCCGGATCTGCTGCCGGGCAACGCCAACGTAGCCGCACCGGACAGCGATGACGGCGCACAAGGCCAGGGTTACATCTGGAACGGCGCGCTCAAGGCCGGTCTCACCGTGCGCGATTACGGCTTCTTCGTCGACATCGTGCGCTACAATCTGACCGGCGCGGCGGCCCCGTTGGCAATCAAGGAAGACATCAACGCGTTTGCCGATAAGTATCAAGTCGCATACTCCACCAACACCGCTCTACAGCCCTACACCGACCCGTACTATCGCGGTTTCGATAACACTTTCCCGGATTATTACCGCTTCACCGAGTGGCAGCGCGAGTTCCAGCAGTACGAGGCCGCCGGCAACCTGCCGAACCTCTCGCTGGTCCGTATCATGCACGACCACTTCGGCAACTTCGGCACGGCGCTTGACGGCGTCAATACCCCGGAGCTGCAGATTGCCGACAACGACTATGCCGTGGCCCAGGTGGTTGAGGCTGTAGCAACCAGCAAGGACGCGAATAACACTCTCGTCTTCGTCATCGAAGACGACGCGCAGGACGGCGGCGATCACGTGGACGCGCACCGCAGCACGGCCTTCATCGTGGGACCCTACGTCAAGCAGGGTTTTGTCGACTCCACCCGCTACAACACTGTTTCCATGATCGCCACCATGGAGCAGATCCTCGGCATAGCGCCGCTCAACCTGAACGATGCCAACGCGGTGCCCATGGCAGATGCGTTTGACATCAAGCAGTCCACGTGGAAGTTCACCGCCGTGCCCTCACAGCTGCTGGCACAAACGCAGCTGCCGATCCCTCCGTCGAAGTTCGCGCCAAGCACCACAACCCAGCTCAAGCCGCTGCACACCGGGGCATGGTGGGCCGCGCATACCAGGGGCATGGACTTCTCGGTTGAGGATCACCTCGACTCGAACAAGTTCAACCACCTGGTCTGGACCGGCACCATGGGCAACAAACCGTATCCGACCCAGCGCAACGGCAAGGACCTGGGCGCAAACCGCACGCAGTTCCTGCTGAACTACCGCGCGTTACAAGAGCAACAAGCAGCCCGAAAGACGCAAACGGCAAGCACTGTCGCAAGCACCGCGAACCGCGGCACCAACTGACAACAGGCGGGCACCCTCTCAGGAGTGCCCGCTTTTCTCCTCCATAATTTTCAACCAAAAGGATCAAGCTGTGGGCAGACTGCGTTCCCCTCTCATTGCATTTTGCGTCGGCACCGCTCTGCTGCTGCCCCTCAAGGCACACGCACAGATCGACCGCTCCGCTGTAACCGGAACCGTTACAGATGACACCGGTAAAGTTCTCCCCGGCGTCAACATCTTCGCGTTTGAGCCTTCCACCGGCCTAACCCGCAAATCCGTGTCCTCCTCCGACGGACGCTACGATCTGCCGGAGCTTCCGGTAGGCCGTTACACCATCAGCTTTGCGCGCCCCGGCTTTGCGCAGCTCTCCTACACCGGGCTTGAGCAGACAGTAGGCCGCACACGCACGCTCAACGCCGCGCTCCACGTCGCAGGCGGCAGCGAGCAGGTGCAAGTCACCGATACAGCATCGGAACTCAACCAGACTTCAGACGCGCTCGGCGCGCGCATTGAGCAAAAGCAGATCCAGGAGCTGCCGCTCAACGGCCGCAACTGGTCCACCCTCACCGCCCTGGTACCCGGCGCGGTTGACACCGGGGGCAGCAACCAGCGCACCATTCGTTTTGCCGGGCGCGGCCTTGACGACAACAACTTCACCTATGACGGCATCGACGCAACCAACATCATAAACCAGGCGCAGCAGCCGTTTGTGCGCCTCGCCATCCCGACCGACTCCATCCAGGAATTCCGCATCGACACAGCCCTCTTCACCGCGGAGAGCGGCAGCACGCCGGGCGGCCAGGTCGCTGTAGTTTCCAAAACCGGCAGCAACGCATTCCACGGCAACGCCTTTGAGTTCCTGCGCAACAGCGTCTTCGACGCCCGCGAACCCATCGACCCGGTCAAGCACACGTTTCGTTTGAACCAGTACGGCGCATCGCTCGGCGGCCCTATCCTGCGCGATAAAACATTCTTCTTCGTGAGCTACGAAGGGCTGCGCCAGTCGCTCGGCCAAACACTGCCGGGCTTTGTGCCCAGTGCCGCCCTGCGCGCGCAAGTACTCGCAAAAAGCCCCGCACTCGCGCCCATCCTGGCGGCATACCCGCAGGGCGGCGCGATCGTCGCCGGCACAGGCGGCCTGGTCGCAAGCTCAACCGGTACCGGGCAGCAGATCGACCATGAAGACAGCGGCATCGTGCGGCTCGATCACCGCTTCTCCGAGCGCGACACCGCTGACATCCGCTTCAACTTCGACGCCGCCGTGAGCCGCGCTCCCTTTGCGGGCAGCAACGGCACCTACACTGCGGACACGCAGGAAATCGCATCGCGCCCCGTAAACGGTGTCATTGAGCACCTGCACGTATTTTCCCCGGCATGGGTCAACGAGCTGAAGTTCGGCTTCAATCGCGGCAATGTCTACACCACCAACCGCGCAAGCACCAATCTGCCGTACGCCTTTGCTATCTCCGGGCTTACGACGCTCAACAACAACCAATACAAAATCGGCGTCGGCAACTCGTTCTCCTACATCGACAACCTGACCTGGGTACACGGCCCGCACACGGTCAAGTTCGGTGCGGAGGTCCGCCGCATCCAGCTCAACCAGGGCAACACCGCCAATGGCACAGTGACCTACTCTTCGCTCGCTTCGTTTACCGCAAATAGTGTGAGCTCATCGACATTTGCGGCACCCCTCCCGGTCAACGGTCTGCGCAAGGTACTAACCCTGGCGTTTGTGCAGGATGAGTGGAAGGCGCGGCCCGACCTCACGCTCAATCTGGGCGTGCGTTACAGCCTGTTTGACCGGTTCCACGAGGTCCAGGGCCGCGCCAACCCGTTTGATTTCGCTACCTGCGGCCCTGCCGGTTTCTGCGGCGCAGGCGCAAGTTTCGGCAGCGCCCGGCTGCTCAATTTCGATCCGCGCGTAGCTGCAGCATGGGCACCCCGGGCACTCGGCGGCAAAACGGTGGTACGCAGCGGCTTCGGCATCTACCACGGCGACGGGCAGGAGGATGATCAGAACCTTCCCATCAGCAATGAAGTCGGCCGCTTCTCACTCAACGGTCAAAAGGGAATCAGTTACCCCGTCACGCCGTTTCTTGTCGGACTGGGCGTAACCTCGCCGCGCGACATGGACCGCGACCGCCACGACGAGTATGTAGCCGAGTACGGCCTGAGCCTGCAGCAGGCCTTCGGCAAGGGCTGGGTCAGCACCTTCTCCTACGACGGTAGTAAGGGCACAAACCTGCTCAGGACTTCCTACACCAACCTCATCAATCCGCTAACAGGCGTCCGCCCAGACACGCTCTTCAGCCAGGTAGAAACACGCGGCAACCACAACAGCAGCTCCTACAATGCATTTGTTGCGCAGATTCGCCGCTCCTATGCCAACGGTTTGCTGTTCCAGGCCAACTACGAGTTCGCCCATGAGATTGACCAGGATGCCGCGGGCGGCGGCGACTCGGATTTCCCGCAAGACCCGGCCAACTTCGCGGCTGAGCGCGCCTCCGGTGACTTCGACGTGCGAAACGTTTTCAGCGGCAACGTGGTGTATGAGCTGCCCTATGGACGAGGCAAAGCCTTCGGCAACGGCGGCGGCGTGTCGAGCGCGGTGCTCGGCAACTGGCAGCTTTCCAACATCGTAAGCTCGCGCACCGGCCTGCCGGTAAACGTCACCATCGACCGTTCAAGCTCTTTCAGCGCCGCCAGCCCAACCGGCGTCGCTACCGGCTACACCACCAACCAGCGCCCAAATCGAGTACCGGGCATCTCACTCACCCCGCTGGGCGGCTCCGCCATTCATAACTGGATCAACCCGGCTGCCTTTGCAACAGTCACCGGCGGAGGCTACGGCAACGCAGGCCGCAACCTTCTGCGCGGACCGGGACTGTGGCAGGCGGATTTAGGCTTGGCAAAGAACATCCCGATCAAGGAAACCGCCCAGCTGCAATTCCGAACAGAGCTGTTCAACCTGTTCAACCGCGCCCAATACGGCCTGCCGCTGGCAGACTTTACCGGCTCTTCCTTCGGCACCATCACCAACACAGTCAACACCGGTCCGATAGGCACCGGAACACCCCGACAAGTGCAGTTCCTGCTGCGAGCAGAGTTCTAAACCCTAAAGCAAAAGCAGGGTGAACGCCCCACAAACTGTCATCCTGAGAGAGTGTGTGCACCGCACGCACCCAAGATGGGTCACCCCAAACGTAACCGAAGCACCCACCCAAATGGGTCACCCCAAACGTAGCCGAAGCAGCCGCCCAAAATGGGTCACCCCGAGCGTAACCGAAACACCCGCCCAAAAACGGGTCATCCTGAGCGTAGCCGAAGTACCCGCCCAAATGGGACCCCGAGCGTAACCGAAGCGCCCAATCAAAAATGGGTCACCCCGAGCGTAACCGAAGCACCCACCCAAAAACGGGTCATCCTGAGCGTAGCGAAGGATCTGCTTTTGCCTTACCCCTTACACCATCTCTACCTTTGCTCTAGCGCGGTGTAAGCGCAATCCGCGCAAGCACCTGAAAAATCCGCACCCCGGCCTTCGCAGCCCCCGAAAACGACCCGGCCACCTTGGACACACCGCCGCGCCGCGCCCGGCAAGTCGTGGGCAGCTCCAGAATCCGCAAGCCCGCGCGCGCGGCTTTCATCTGCATCTCCAGGCTCCATCCATAGGTAGTCTCCCTCATCTGCATCTGCGCCAAGGCCGTTCGCCGAATCGCGCGCAGCGGCCCCATATCCGTGTAGCGCACCCCGTACAGCAGCCGCATGGCCGTACCCGCAAACCACGCGGCAAACAATTGCTGCGGCAGCATGCCGCCCGGTTCGCGCCTGCCGCGCACCCGTGAGCCCATCACAAAATCATGCGTACCGGCAAGCACCGGCGCAGCCACCGGCGCAATCTCCGCGGGCACCTCACTGCCGTCGCCATCAAGAAAAACCAGCACATCTGAAAGCGGGTCCGCATGCGCCACCCCGGCTGCACAGGCCTGTCCATACCCCCGGCGCGGCTCATCCACAACCCGCGCCCCGGCCTCGCGCGCCCGCTCCGCAGTCGCATCCGTGCTGCCGTTATTTACCACGATGCACTCGCGGATCAGCGCCCACGGCATCTCGCCGATCACCCCCGCGATGGTCTCCTGCTCATTGAGCGCAGGGATAATAACGCTGATGCGTCGTGGAGCAGGCGGCGCTACAAATCCATTGTTGCTGTCATTCATCGCAGCCTCGTTTCAGCCGTTATTCAGAGAATTGCGAAGCCCAACCTCGCGCCCGCGCCGCTGCCGCAGGTTCTCAAGAAAATCCCACGCAAGCAGTAAAAAGAAGCCCCCATACAGCAGCTCATTCATGCGGTACAGCGGCTCCCCCGGCATACCCAGCCGGGTAGCCAGCATGTAAGTAACAGCCAGCACCATGTAGAACGCGGGCCGCCACGGCCACAGCGTAAGAAACGGCAGCAGCCATAGAAAGTACCAGGGATAATGCGGAGAAAAACAAAGATTGAGCGCCGTAGCCAGCACCAACCCTGAGCGGACCGCCGCATACGGCACCTCCACCCGCCGATATGCCCACCACGCCAGCCCCCCAAGCAGCAGCGCGCAAGCACCTACATACAATTGCGGTGCAACGGAAACATGAAACGTGCGATCAACAAACGCAAGCGGAAAGTACCGCGCCCCGCTTGAAATGCCTTCCTCTTTCGCATACTCCGGCAAAAACCCGAACACGCCCTTCCCGACTCCCAGGTACGGCAGGTACCCCGCAACCAGCACCCCCGCAAACACCAGCACGGGCGCAAGCAGCCGTCTGCGCACAAACGCGGGCAGCAGCGCGGCAGGGTACAGCTTGACCAGCGCCGCCGCGCCCAGCCAGCCGCAAGCGCGCAGCGGTTGCCCGCGAAGGCGCGTGAGCAGGGCAAGCGCAATCGCAGTCAGCGCTGCAGCATCGGCGTGCCCGCTGCTCGCAATCTCCCACACGCACACCGGGTGCCACGCATAGATCAGCACCCGCTCGCGCCGCTGCCCCAGCAGCCGCAGGCACCCCATCAGCACCACGCAGGTAGCGGCTTCAAACGCCACCATTGCAAGCTTCATAAACGCGACGCTCGCATGCACACGCGCCACGGCCATAAAGATCATCTGCGCTCCCGGCGGGTAGATAGTGTGCGCATAGTCGCGCCGGTTGATGTTCGGATAAATCTGCAAGTCGCGCAAAAAGCTCAAGTGGCTATCGGCGGGGATATAGCGGAACGGGTTGATGCCCGCATTCTGCACCTTGCCGTCCCACACGTAGCGGTACACATCCGTCGATAAAAACGGCGGCTGCTCGACCGCGATAAGCCTCGCCGTGAACGCGACGATCAAGATAATAGGCAGCGTCCACCGGTTTGTCGGCGAACGCTCGATAAGCGCAATGCCGCCTAAATACAACACCAGCTGCCCAAACAGGCCTTCGCCGAAGCCATGAACGTAGTGGTAAAACTCCTGCGTACCGGTGCGCGTCAGCTCAATGTAAATGAGCCCGAACAGCACCAGCGCGGCATTGGTCAGCCAGGCCGGTCCTTCGTCTACCTGGCGAAACAGACGAAATAGCTGAAGCAAGCGGGCAGTCGGAGATTCAGCGGCTGCCATGCGCGCCTGTACCCTCGCTTGCCCCGGCTGCACCCTCACCCGCGTCCGCATCCGTATTTAGGTTGCGTAAAAACAAGCGCGTATGCGGTGCCGCAAACCCTCCTGACGGCATCCCCGAAGCACCATCCAGCTCCATCCGCAACCGCGTGAGTGTCGCCTCTTCATCGACGTCATACCAGGTCGCCAGATGCGTCAGCTCAAGCCCAAGCTCGCCCGCCCGCTGTTCCGTCTCATCAGCCACAGCGCCCGTGCTCCAGCTAATATCGGCAAACAGCCTCGCATGCGGCTCCGTAATACCCAGCAGGTAGTAGCCGCCGTCGTCAGAGCGGCCCAGCACCACCGGCTTGCGTGTTGCATCACTCGCCTGCGATGGCGAAAGCTGCAACGGCAAAATCGGCGACGGCAAAAGCTGCGACGGCAAAAGTGTAACCACCGCACGCACAAATTCAGCAGTAGGCACCGTCGGGCTGTCGGAGTCGATAAGGCACACCGCAGAAAAGCCGCACCGGAACAAGTCAGTCGCAGTAGCCAGCAGCCGCTCCCCAAAGCCGTCACCGCGTTGCAACACCAGCAGCGTGTCAGGAGGCAAGATGCCCTCAAAGGCAGCTTCCTGCCCCGCAGGCGTGTACGACACTACACAAGCAGCAGGGCACTGCCGCGCAGCTGCACCCAGGTTGGCGAAAGTATCCCGCAGAAACTCCGCATTGAGCGCGGCTGCCTGCGCAGGCGTAAGCGGCGGGCTCAGCCGGGTTTTCACCTTGCCCGGAATCGGTGCCTTGGCCATCACCGTAAAGGCGCACTGCCCCGCAAATGCCGCGTCAGGCTCCGCCGGATTGAGAACGCGAAATGGATCGCGGAGGGGGCTGCTCATAAAGCTTTTTCGCACAGCGCGTACTGGTAGCGCTTGTCCTGCCAGATTTCAACCTTGCTCCACGGCTGCCCGGCAAGCAGCGTCCGAAACTGCGCAGGGCTCAGCACACGGCATCGAACCGGCGTCCCCGCGTAGTGCGAGCGGCTGGCAAACCGGCTAAGCGTCCGCATCAGCCACAGCGGCCCCGCGGTTCGCAGCGCCGAAATCGGCTCAGCAACAAAGAAGACCCCACCGGGCCGCAGCGTTTCAAAAATAGAGCTCAACACGCGGTCGCGTTGCGACAAAATCAGGAACAGCCGCGAAGCAATCGCAGCATCCGCCAGTTCGAGCGAACTACTCAGGTCCACCGCATCGACCCGCAGAAAGCTGCAGTTCCCCAGCTTGGCGCGATGCGCCCGCAACCGCGCATGCGCCAGCAGTCGCTCCGATGTATCAACACCCATCGCCTGCACAAACGGAAAGCGCGCCGCCAGCCGGCGCGAGTAAAATCCCGGCCCGCAGCCCACTTCAAGCAGTCTGACCTGGGCTCTGCCCTGGGCCTGACCGCCAAGCAGCGGCTCAAGCGCCGCGGCAATGGTATCGGTATGGTCTGCAAACAAGCGTTCGCGGCACAGCGAGTAGACCCACCAGGCGCGGTCAAAAATAGGATCTGCAACCAATGGTGACGCGCTTGCGCTCACGGCTCTCCAAGTCGGGTTCAGTTGGCGTGTTCCCTTGCCTCAATCCAGCATAACGTGCCCAGTTGCCTGGTATGAAATCGAACGCGTCGGATCGGATGAGATCCGAGCAGGCACTCGGAACTCAGCTTGAGATGCCCTCATTGTCATGGCAGGTACGCACAATACATTGCACAACTTGCAAACCCGTCTTCTTAATTCACGGATGAAACGGGATAAAGTACCTCATCGGGAACATCTTTCTTCGGCATGGAAGCTTGTGGCTTAAGCAGGAGAAACGCACTGAACGCCCCAAACACAATGCCGAAAGCCCCTATTTCTATTGCATGAGCTATGCGGATTTCGCTGGGTAGGTAGGCATTGGGAAGCAGAAGCGGACCCCAACCGCATAAAGCCGCAAACACGTAAGCTGACAACCATACGGCCTGGCTTCGAGATTTTTGCCACTGTAGAAACCACGGCAGAACGCAGGCAATGTCGAAAAGCCCGCGTAAGGGTACAAGGATTGCAAGCTCCCGTAGAGAAGGCAGGAAGCGACCCGCGTAAAAGCCCATAATCCATGGCTGAATTGCAATACCGGCTGCAAGATAGGCTACAAAAAAGATAAAAACGAGCAGAGGGATACGCCCGGCCATACCTGTGGCAATCCTGGCTTGCGGTTGTTTGAAACGGTTTTGGAAAGGCATGAGACGTTCCAGAAGCCAAGCTGCTGCAATCGCCGTAACAAGCCCCTCCGACGCGGATTTGAGGGCACCTGCAACTGGAATAACTTTGAAAGCTACAGCTTCCACCAGGTTGCTGGCATAGCTGAGGCCCCAATACATCAGGGCAATCGTTGCTACACCCTGTAGCCGCGAACCGGGGCGCAAGCCGTCGTAAACCGGGACTAAAGCAAGCGCTGTAACCAGGGCTGAAAATACCGTGCCAATTGACCAATGAACAAGCAATGTATCGACTAGCACAAGAAAAACAGTGACCGCTGCAAACCCGGATACTTTATGCATAGTCAGTCCTTTGACAAATCAATATAGGAGCTGAACTCAGGATGAAGCAACATAGAAACTAAATCCAGAACGAAGCAAGCCTCTACCGGGCACTCTCCCACCCGTAGCTCGCCGCCAACTCACCCGTATCCCGCACCAACAGCAGGGCGGCGCGCCCGGCGCCAAGCGTCCCGGAGAAGCTCTTCCCGCTGCGCTCATCCTGAAACGCAACCGGCATGGTGCCGGTTTCTGAAGTCAGCACATAGAGCGTGGCATGGGGCAGCTTCGTCGGGCAAATCAGAACGCCTGGAGTCTTAACCCCGGTCTTGTACATAGGCTGTACCCCTGCGGTCTTCAGCGCATAGGCATACACAGCCGCAACCGCATCCATGTTGCTGTTCAGCTCCAGCGGCAACGCAGAAAACAGGATTCGCCCCTTGCCCAGCGGCAGCTCGGCCCAGGTTTTGCCGTCGGGCAGCACGGCACGGTCCAGCCCTGTTGTCTTACCCCCGAACTCCAGCTCCCAAGCCCCGGCAGGCGACTCCAGCAGCTGCTCACGCTGCTGAAGCGGTACAAGCACCTCCTTCAGCCCCAGCGTTTCAGCCCGATCCGTCGCATGCAGGTGCTCATCCGCGCTAAACGGCCCGGTCACCAGCAGCACCGCACCGGCCCGCACCCGCGCCTCAATATCGCTCCAAGCCTTGTCTGTGAGCCCGTAAGCGCACGGCAGCAAAATCAGCTTCGGCGTGTCCAGTGTGTTGAACAAGTCAGTCTGGTACTCGCCCACCGCATACGCCTCCGCCCGGCTGTACCCATACAGCACGCGCACCGCCGTCTGCTGCGCCTCCAGTGCCTGCGCCTTCAGCACAGAAAGTTGCAGTGACTGCGGCAGCACAATCGCCACTTCAGGCAGCGTCAGCCCGGTCGCATACGGCGCAGCCGCCGCGGCAAAGCGCCCCATCTCGCGCATCATGCCCTCCCACACTTTCGCCGAGCCATCCGAGCGCTGCATGCCGAAGTCCACCTCCCGCGCCCAGTCCCACTGCACCGCGCCCGACGAGCCCGCGGCAAAGCCCAGCGCCCACTTGCGCTCCATCAGTGCCGTACCGGTCAGCTCGTCATAGCGCCAACCGCCGTCCGGGTTCCATGCAGGCTGGTAGCCGGTCTCGCCCGTAATGTTGGGCATGCCGGGCCGCTTGGCCGCAAGGGAGTCCCACAACAGCGCATCGTCCTGCCAGTAAGTATGGTTCGTGGTAAACGCAACCCCCGCCGTGGCATAAAACTGGTTCAACACGCGATCCGTCACGCCGCCCTCATCCTGGCCCACATTCACCGGCTGCGTGCTGCCCGTCGCACGAATAGCCGCCACCATCCCCCGCACCCAACCTGAAAAGCTGTCCTGCGCAAACAGGTTGTAGTCCAGCGCCCGCGCCTCTCCGGCATTTCCATAGCGGCTGTAGCCCAGGTCCGCAGGCTTCGGCAGCGGGATGCTGCTCCACCCCCCAAGGCTCTCCGGCGTCACCCGCCACGCATCCGCCAGCTTCGGCAGACTGCGGTAGTGTGTTTCAAGCCAACCCTGCCACGCACTCAGCTCCGTCGGGTCGCCGTTCGGTACATTGCCGTGGAAAATGGTGCGCGAATTCGAGAACGACGGCTCGTTGATAAGGTCCCATGAAAGCCACGGCACCTTGCGGAACCGCCGCACCACCGACTCCACATAAGCCTGCTCGGCAGCCACGGTCCCGGCATCCAGGTAAGGGTTGGGCGGCATCGGAGCAGCGCCGTCACCCTTGCCTGCCTCACCTGCCGGGTGGTGCTCGCCTGTGCCCGGCACAAACGCAAAGCAGGTAAAGTTCACCACCATGTTGTGCCGGTGCGCCGCCGCCAGGTACGCTTCCAGGTTGCGCAGAAAACGCTCATTCACCCCACCGGTCGCAGGCTCGATAAACTTCGCATTCGACATCCACACCCCCGTGCGGACGAAGTTCACACCGTGCCGCTCCATATCGGCAAAGTCGCGCTCCCACACCGCATCGTTACGCGGCCCGGAGAAATCCCAGCCGTTCTCCTCCGTCGTGAAGTAGTTGGTGCCTACAGGCAAAAACGGCTTGCCGCCAAGCGACAGAAAGTCCCCATGCGTACCCAGCGCCGCCCCGGTTGCAAGCGCATCTGCTTCTTCGACCACAAACCCGTTCTCGGCAAACTCCTGCGGCCTCTCACCCGCTTTACCCCACACAGCGCGCACCGTGTACAAGCCCACCGGCAGCGGCTTGCGAAAGGGAACCGGCACATCGGTTTCCCCCGCGCCCAGCGACAGCTTCACTGTCTCCAGCACCGCACCATCGCGCAGCAACTCGACCTTTGCACTACCCGGGACGCCTCCAAACACGCCTCCCGCGCCCGCAGCCCCACGCAGGTGCAGCGTCAGCTCCGGCACCTCGCCGGGCCGCAGCGCGCTGTACTTGGCCTCAAGCGAAAGGCTCACCGCCCCCGCCGCCGCATACCGCGCAGCCGTGCGGATCAGGCTCACACCGTCGCTCGATCCCCAGTAACCCGGCGCAGGGGTAAACGGCAGCGCCACCACCCGCCCTCCGCCCCCGCCCGCCTCCGCATGTTCCGAACGATCCGTATGATCCGCCAGATCCGCCGTAATCACCGGGGCCGCCAGGTGAGTGCCGTCCGCCGCATCCAGGTAGCCCAGCCCTTGCAGCCTGCCTTCCTCCGCAAACACAACCTGTGCCTTCACAGCAACCGGCGGCAAAAACTCATACCCCGCCCGCCAGTGAAAGTGCCCCGCCCCGGTCCCCCCAGGTATCTCGCGCGACCCCAGCGGAACAGCGTAGCTATGCCGAAAATCAAGCACCCGGCTATAGCTGTCCTGCGGTGCCTCCGTCACAAACTCACCCTCGCGCTCCCCCAGCACCGGCACCCGCAGCGGCTGCCCGCCCAGCAGCAGCAGGTTGCCGCCGCCATGCAGGTACCGCTCGATCGAAGACCACGCCGCCGCCGGCACCGCCGAGCCATACGGCAACACCAGCAGGGTCGCCCCCTTCAGCACCGCCCCCTCCCGTAGCTGAACGATATCCGCAAACACCGCAGGTCTATCGATCCCGCCCAGCGCCCCAGCCAGCACCGCCCGGGGCACCCGCTCGCTCGCCACAGTAGGAAAACCCGCCTGCTCAAAAACCACGGTGCCCCCCTGCCCCCACACCGGCAGCGCAAATGCCGCAAGCAAAGCCGTTACAAAAACACGCATGCCGGCCCCTCGAAGAGAATCCGGACAACTTCCAAAACAGCACTAACCACTACATTTCGCAAGGCAAAGCCCTCGCAGCATGTCTCCAGCCCACAAATTCTAATGCCGACGTGAACCTGCATTGAAACTCCAGGTAAAAACAGGTGTTGACAATCGGACGATAGAGAAACCATACTTCGCGTCGAGCTGCAAGTTCGCTGTTTTATAAGCTTTTAATTTCTACGTGGGATCGCTACCACGCCAGTGCGAGAGTAATGCTCCCGTACTGCAGAGTGCAATATGCGATTCATGAGGCCGGCATGCAAGTGAAACAAGGTTTTCTTCGCGCATCTTTTATCTTCTTCCTGGCAATGGCGGGTGCCACCTCTCTGCTTGCGCAGAATGGGACGATCCAGGGCACTGTCACCGACCCTTCAGGCGCGGTCATCCCGAACGCCACAGTCGACGCAACCGACCAGGACAAGGGCGTGCTCATACGTGAGGTTCAATCCGGCAAAAATGGTGAGTTTCAGCTCCAGCCGCTGCCGCCGGGCAATTACAGCATCAAGATAACCGCCGCAGGCTTGGAAACACTTGAGCGACCGAATGTCCCTCTGGAACTCTCGCAAACACTCAACCTCGGGCAACTGGCATTGACTGTCGGACGCGCGGACACAACAGTTGTTGTAAACACTGCGCCTGACTTGATCGAAACAACAACATCGGAACATTCGGAAGTCATTACCTCCAAGGAAGTTACAGAGACTCCCTTGAATGGGCGCGATTTTACCTCGCTTATCCGCACACTGCCGGGTATCGTCTCCAACCAGGTTTCCGACTTCAATCTGAGTTTCAACTCCACAACAGGTTTCTTCGTCAACGGCTATCGCAGCAGTGCGAACAACATCTATCTTGACGGCGCGATTAACACCGATGTGGGTGCCAATGATGGCGAGTACACCCAACTCAGCCTGGATGCCGTCGGCGAATTTAAAGTGCTTTCCGGCAATTACAATGCAGAGTACGGTCGCAGTCCCGGCGTCAACATCCAGATCAATACCAAAAGCGGCACCCGGCAGTTTCATGGCACCCTGTATGACTTCAACCGCAACGATTTCTATGATGCGAATAAGTACGAGTTCAACAACGCAGGCAACAAGATTCCCAAGCTGCGCTACAACCAGTTTGGAGGCAATCTCGGCGGTCCCATTTATATACCGAAGTTTTCCTCCGGCGATCATAAAAAGCTGTTCTTCTTCTATAACTATGAAGGTACGCGAGCGACGCGGCCCAATCCGGCACCGGCCACCGGCCGCGCTGCTTTTGACATCCCCGCGCAGGCTCAGCTGACCGGCGATTTCTCCTCCCTGTACCGGTCAGGTGCCAGCACCGCGCCGGGCTTCCAGAACGGCCAAATCTTCAAACCCGGAACGATAACTCGTGACTCGGGCGGTAACATCACCGGCGGCGTTCCATATGTCGGAAACATCATTCCTGCATCTCAATTCAGCAGGCAGGCTCCAGCTTGGCAAAAGCTTCTGGGACGCGCCTACACGTTCGGCCCAAACCGCCAGGTCGCCGGTGATCCTTCCCAGGTAGAAGTCTCTTTTCAGGACGCGTACCAGTTCACCAAGGACCAAAATGCGCTGCGTGTCGACTACGCTCTCAATGACAAATCCAATGTGTTTTTCCGGTGGGTCAATGACTCTCAGCAGGAATCGCAACAGTTCGGCATCTTTGGTTACAACGCTTTTCCTATCCTCCCGGAATTTCGTAACAAGCCGGGCGCAAGCTGGGCTATAGGCTTTAACAATGTACTCAACCCGACTCTCACCAACGAAGCCATTTTTCAATTCAACCATCTAACCCAGCGCGTTGACGTCAACACGCCGGTGGCTAACTACGATCAGACTGACCTCGGCTTCACCTTCCAGCAGCTTTACCCGGGTACCAATATTCGCAACAAATACCCGGGCTTCAACGCGGGCGGCTTCTTTGATAACAGCTTTCCTCCCGGTTGGCATAGCGAGGGCAGGACGCTTGGCATCACAGACACTATCTCGAAGACCATAGGCGTACATACTCTCAAGGCCGGCGGCTTTATCAATGAGGTCAAGTCGGCTCAGCAGCCATCCTTTACAGAGGCACCGTTTTTTGACTTCAGCTCCGGCCAGTCAAACGCCAATGACACTGGCAATCCGGTAGCCAACCTGCTGCTTGGTAACTACCAAACCGCCAGCCAGACAAATGGTGTCTTCTACGGCGACTTCAAGTTCTATCAGTGGGAAATCTTTGCCCAGGACACATGGCGCGCGACCCCGCGTCTGACGCTCGACTATGGCCTTCGTTACGCCTATCTGGGGCCGACGTACACCTATGGGCCATTCCTGCAAAATTACTTTGATCCGACACGCTACAACCCGGCCAATGCGGCTACCCTACAGCTCACCGGCGGTCGCACGCAAGGCAGTATCGTCTCAGGCGATCCATTCAACGGCATTGTGCAAGAAGGTACCAACGGCATTCCTTTAGGCCTTGCGCAGCACCGCTATAACAATTTCCAGCCTCGCGTCGGTTTCGCCTATGACCTCTTCGGTAATGGTAGGACTGCATTCCGCGGAGGCGCAGGTATCTTCAACGAGCGTATCCGGCAGAACAACCAAAGCTTTGATGGCCTCGGCAACCCGCCGTTGTCTTATACTCCGCAGCTTTTCAACGGCAATATCGACAATTTCTCGCCCAATCTTGTAAACGGTACAAACCGTTTTCCAGTAGGAATCAACGCCTTTGACAAGGCCGGTCAAATTCCCACCTACTACGGATACAACCTGGGTATTCAGCAGCAGCTGCCATATAACGTGGTTGCGTCCATTACTTACGTCGGCAACACCGGTCGGCATGAGCAATACTCTTATAACTTGAATACATTGCCGGTAGGCTCAACGACCACCCCGACCGGCCCCGATGGCCAGAACCTGCTTTCAAGCGTAAATGGAGTTGCAAACGCGCTTGTTCCGTACAAGGGATACTCAAGTATCTTCTATACCAAATACGATGCAAGCTCCAATTACAACGGTCTGCAGACGCAGCTTCAACGTCGCTTCAGCAGAAATCTGGTGATCACGGCTGACTATACATTCAGCAAGGCAATTGATCTTACGGATGACGACAATGTCACCAACGAAATTCTGGACGCCTACAATCCGCAGCGGGATCGTGCTGTTGCGGGATACGACCGGACCAACGTCTTCAATGTCAACTACGTCTATACCGCGCCTGCTTTACTGAACCGTGACTTGCTTTTCCGGAGTGTTTTAGGCGGTTGGGAACTTAGCGGTATCTCGCGTTTCTGGAGCGGTGAACCGTTTACAGTTACCGCAAACGGCAATGCAGGTAATCTCAGTGGCTCAGGTGTTCGTGCGGACTACAATCCACGAGCCGGCGGTACGCTCTTCACGAAAACCTATACACAATACTTTAACCCGTTGTTCTTCTCGCGCCCCCTGGATGGGTCACTCGGTAATACCGGACGCAATCAGTTCCGCGGACCGGGTATTAATAACTGGAACATCTCGGTGTACAAGAATTTCACTTTTACCGAGCGCACTCGTCTACAGCTCCGGCTTGATACCTTCAATACTTTCAACCACACACAATTTGCAACGCTTATTACAAATATCAATGGCCCTGTACCCGGGGCTACACCTACAACCGGTGCCAATGGAACTGTTGGTAACTCGGGCTCCGTTAGTGCTACTTACGATCCACGCAATATCCAACTGGCTGGAAAGTTTTTCTTTTAACGCTTGAATCCATGTCTGACAAGGCCGCACCCTGACGAGACACAATAGGATGCGGCCTTGTTATGGATTTCGGAGAAATACCATGAAGTTGCCCATGGTTGTTCTGATTGTCCTGCTTTGCAGGTTTCAAGCGCATGCTCAGGCAGCGGGACACACCTCGGAAGAAGAAATCTTTGCGCAAGCTGCTGCTTCACTTCAGGCAGGCGAGTACGACGCTGCAGAGGTTGGATTCCTCAAGGTTTTGCAAGTGGACCCGCAAAGCGTACCGGCTCTTGGAAATCTTGGTGTTCTGTATTCGAAAACCCACCGTTTCGCAAAGGCGATCGCTGTAGATGAACGAGCTTTGAAGCTCGATCCACAAAACCGCAGCCTGCTTTTAAATTTGGGCCTGGCTTACCTGAAAGAAGAAGACTATATCCAAGCCGCTACTTACTTTGGAAAACTGCATGCTGCCTTTCCAGGTGATAGTCAGGGAACTATTCTGCTGGCTACAAGCCTCATCTTTGGCGATAAGCCGCAAGCAGGACTTGATTTACTTACTACCTCGCCTGTTACAACAGACACATCATCGCTCTACCTGCTTGCGGTCGCGTACGCCCGTACCAATCAGGTGGAGAAAAGCGGCAGTATTCTCAACCGGCTGTTAAGTAATCCCGCGACACATTCCCAGGCAAATTTCATGCTGGCGAAGGCGTACTCGGATGCTCATCGAGATACCGATGCTGTACAAGCCTTCCGCGAGATACTGCAAAAAGAACCGGCATTTCCCGGCGCGCACAGGGAATTAGGCAAGGTATATGTCGCTCTGCAGCGCAATTCTGAAGCTGAAGGTGAACTGCGGCAAGCACTCCAGCAGGATGCTGAAGACAGTGGTGCCATGTATTACCTTGGCGCACTCCTCGTACAAACCGGCAAGGATGACGAAGGGGTGCAATACCTGCTTCACGCACAAACAGCCATGCCGGATTCCTGGGCTATTCCGTATTACCTTGGCAAAACAAGGCTCAAGCAGGGTCGAGCGCAAGAGGCTGCCGTGTTGCTCCAGGCCTCAACCCAGCTCAATCCCGACGAGCCCGCGGTTTTCTACCTGTTGGCACGAGCGCTGCGTGCGCTTGGCCGCAAGGATGAGGCAAACGATGCTATGAGCCGCGTTGAGGCACTCCATTCATCTGCTTTAGACGCAGAAAAGCAAGCCATGCGAAAGTCTGTCACTCTACGCTGAGCCAAGCTTTATCAGCCGCGTGGCCTCGCCACCAAACAAGCCAAATACCCCGCCCCAAACCCATTATCAATATTCACCACAGAAGTATTCGGCGAGCAGCTAGTGAGCATGCCCAGCAGCGCCGCAATACCATGCAAGCTCGCCCCATACCCCACGCTGGTCGGCACCGCGATCACCGGCACCGCCACCAGCCCCCCCAGCACGCTCGGCAGCGCCCCTTCCATTCCCGCACAGGCAATCACCACGTCCGCAGTACGCAGCAACGGCACCTGCGCCAACAGCCGATGAATGCCTGCCACTCCGACATCCGTCACCCGCGTCACCCGCGCGCCGTACAGCTCCGCGGTCAGCGCGGCCTCCTCAGCCACCGGCAGGTCGCTGGTCCCGGCGCAAACTACCGCGATATGCCCCCGCTCCCCCTGCTCCAAAACCGACGTACCGGCCAGCGAAATGCACCGCGCGAGTTCGTGGTACGTCGCGCTCGGTGTCAACGCCAGCGCAGCCTCGGCATGCTGCGCGTTCGCGCGGGTAGCCAGCACCGGCACCCCGGTCGCCGCCAGCCGCGCAAAAATCGCCGCCACCTGCTCCGGCGTTTTGCTCTCCGCATAGATCGCCTCCGGCATACCGGAGCGCAGCGAGCGGTGATGGTCAATCTTGGCGAACCCGATATCTTCAAACGGAAGCGCCGTCAGCCGGTCAGCTAGCTCACCCTCGCTCGTCGCGCCTTCGCGGTAGCTCCGCAGCAGCGCCAGCAATGCGTCTCGATGCATACTTTCTATTCTGCATGAACGTCGCCCGGCAGCAGCTCGGCCATGGCAATCCTGCTAAAGCGCGGCACCATCAACCGCAGCAGCAGCAAGGCCAGCAGGTATGTAGTGGACGCGACCACAAACAGGATCGAATATGTATGAAACCGCGTAAGCACCCACCCCACGGCGGTCGAGAACAACACCCCGCCCACTGATCCCGCCATGCCGCCGATCCCGGTCACCGCCCCCACTGCCTCACGCGGAAACATGTCAGACGCAATCGTGTACAGGTTGGCCGACCAGCCCTGGTGCGCCGCCGCCGCCGTGCCCAGCAGCACCACCGCCAGCCACTCATGCGTCACCCCGCCCAGAAAGTAAACCGGCGTCACCAGCAGCGCCATGGCCAGCATCGCCGTAAAGCGCGCCCTACCGACAGGCAAACCGCGCCGCGCCAGGAATAAAGGAATGCTCCCGCCGCCGATCGAGCCCACCGCCGACATGTTGTACACAATGATGAGCGGCAGCCCCAGGTGCACCAGTCCCAGGTGGAAGCGCCCATCCAGAAACTTGGGCAGCCAGTACAGGTAAAACCACCAGATCGGGTCCGTCAAAAACTTCGCCAGCGCATACGCCCACGTCTGCCGGTAGCCCAGCAGGCGCGTCCACGGGATCTTCGCCAGCGCCGCCGTCTCGCCGTCCGCGATGTGCGCTCGCTCGATACCGGACAGCCTGGGGTGTGCGTCCGGTGTGCGATAGTGCGTCACCCACCACACAATCCATGCCGCTGAAAACAAGCCTGTAACCAGGAACGCCGCCTGCCATCCAAATCGAATCGTCACCAGTGGAATAATCGCCGGCGCAAGCATCGCCCCCAGGTTCGCACCGGAGTTGAAAATCCCCGTAGCCAGCGACCGCTCGCGTTGCGGGAACCACTCAGCCGTGGTCTTGACCGCTGCCGGAAAATTACCGCTCTCGCCCAACCCTAGAAAAAATCGCGCAATCCCGAATCCCAGTGCCGTTGTCGCCAGCGCATGCCCCATGGCCGCCAGGCTCCAAACGCCCATGATCAGCGCATAGCCCATCCGCGTGCCCACCCGGTCAATCATGCGCCCCGCCGCCACCAGCCCCACCGCATACGCCACCTGGAACGCAACGATGATGTAGCTGTATCCCTGCTCGCTCCAGCCGATAGTGTGCTGCAGCATCGGTGCCAGAATTCCAAGCACCTGCCGGTCCATGTAATTGATAGAGGTAGCAAAAAACAGCATCGCGCAAACCGTCCAGCGCACGCGGCCCGTCTTTGTAGCAGGCGGCGTTACAGATGCGTTCGTACCTTCGCTCACAGCGTCGCTCATAACTCGCTCACAACTTGTAAGCCCGCCGCACCAGCCCGTTCGTCAGCTCATACGCCACGTCCGCCGCCTCATCCTCATCAAGCCGATGCTCCGCAACCAGCCGCGCCAGGAACGCGCAATCCACGCGCCGCGCCACGTCATGCCGCGCCGGGATCGACAGAAACGCCCGCGTGTCATCAT
Organism: uncultured Acidobacteriaceae bacterium; assembly: GCA_964236655.1. Lineage (GTDB taxonomy): Bacteria > Acidobacteriota > Terriglobia > Terriglobales > Acidobacteriaceae > EB88. Next base: position 45,894 of record CAXSFX010000002.1, read on the forward strand.
TAAAGCCGACCGTGTTGTAAAACCCGGCAGTCTCCGTCGCCTGCTCCCGAAACCTCATCATCCCCTCCGGCGAATCATGGAACCACCACGGCGGCCCCAGCCGCAAACACGGGTAGTGCCCCGCAAGCGGCGCAAGCTCACGGCTGTACGTGGTCTCATCGAGCGTAAACAGGATGACCCGCAACCCAGGCTCATTGCCGAACAGGTCCAGCAGCGGCTTCAACGCATGCACATACTCAGTCTGCATCGGGATATCCGCCCCCGCATCGCGCCCGAACTTCTCATACACCGACCGGTTATGATTCCGCACCGAGCCCGGATGAATCTGCATCACCAAGCCATCATCAAGGCTCATGCGAGCCATTTCAGTCAGCATTTGCGCACGAAACAACTCCGCATCCGCCGCGCTAACGGCTGCACTTGCCTTGTCCCTGCACACCCGCGCAAACAGCGCCTCAGCCTCCCCGCTGCCCAGCGCAGCAGTGCGCGGCGTAGGGTGCCCATGGTCAGTCGCAGTAGCCCCGCATTGCTTGAAGAATGCCCGCGCCGCCCGCAGCGCCCGCAGGTAGCCGCCCCATGTGGCCGTATCTTCTCCATACAGTGTGCCCAGCGCAGTTACATTCGCCGCAAAACCCGCAAACTCCGGGTCCACGCAAGCATCGGGCCGGAACGTAGGCAGCACCCGCCCCTTCCAACCAGACTCCCGCAGCACTGTGTGCGACTCCAATCCATCCAGCGCAGAATCAGTCGTAGCCAGCACCTCGATATTGGCCCGCTCATACAACGCCCGCGGCAAATACTCCGGCGTTTCTAATTTCGCCGCAATCGCGTCGTAGTACAAATCCGCATTGGCCGCGCTCAGCCTCTCTTCCATCCCGAACAATGTCTCAAATACAAAATCAAGCCAAAGCCGCGTAGGCGTCCCGCGAAACAGGTAGTACCGCTCCGCGAACAAGCGCCACACCTCACGCGGATTCTCCAGCTTTCCGCCGTTCCCCAGCCCCATCTGCTCCATCGGCAAACCCTGGCTGTACAGCATGCGATACACATAATGGTCCGGCACAATAAACAAACTCGCCGGGTCCGGAAACGCCCGGTTCTCCGCAAACCAGCGAGCCTGCGTATGCCCATGCGGACTCACAATCGGCAGCTTCTCAACACCACCGTATAGCCGCCGCGCAATCGCGCGCGCATTCGGCTCAGCAGGGAACAAGCGGTCTGGATGCAGCAATGCCATGGAGCGCCCTCAGTCAATATCGAAGTCTAGCGATTTAAGCCCCTACCTCGCAAATAACCTCTTACGATATGGATTGTTCTGGGCTGGAGGTGGAAAGAGTAAAAATCTTACTAAGGTACCGTTGACTGCAAGCTGCTCTACATCCACACTCCTAGTTTAGTAGGGGACTGATTTAGAGAGGAGCTATGGATTGAGCAATGTAACTGATGTAAAGGGTACTGAGAAGGCTTTTGCAGATTTTGGGTTAATAAAGATTACAAGTGCGCACTTCATGGTTCCACAGCAAACCTACGTACTTGCTGGAATTACTTCGGTAAAATTTGGAGAAATTTCAAGTGACACGAAGCCTTTCACCTACTTTAGTCTCGGCGTGCTGGTTTTTCTCGGACTGGGAGTAGTAGGTGCTAAATGGGAATACATCGCTTTTAGCATCATCCTTGCACTGGCTGGATGGGGAATATCCTTAAAACCAAGGCTTGGCTACTTTGTCATTCTCCGCACATCAAGCGGTGAGGAGCGAGCCTACCGGTCTTATAAACAAACAGAAATCGAAGATATAATCAAATCCCTTAACGAAGCCGTAATGTGCCAACCATAATAGTAAAACTTATAACCGTTGCTAAGCGCAGAAATAGTATTAAATGTAGCTTATATAAGTTAAAGCAAGCTAGGTGTTATAAATTTTGCAAACTGCTCACTGATTCACCCCACTCGCTAAAAACCCCCCATCCACCGCAATCGTCTGTCCAGCTACAAACGACGCCCCCTCCGAAGCCAGAAACACAGCCGCCCCCACCACCTCTTCCGTCCGCCCAAACCGCCCCATCGGCGTGCGCATCAGCAGCTCCTGCCCGCGCGGTGTGCTGTCCAACAGCTCCGCGTTTAGCGCCGTACGAAACACCCCCGGCGCAATTGCATTCACCAGCACCCCGTGCCGCGACCACTCCACCGCCAGCGAGCGCGTCAGCGCCGCCACCCCTGCCTTGCTCGCAGCATAGGCCGCAACCTCGTTCAAAGACACAAACGTATTCAGCGAAGCAATGTTAATAATCCGCCCATACCCGCGCTCCAGCATAGGCTTGCCGAACACCTGGCAGCCCCGCAGCGTCCCCGTCAGGTTCGTATCCAGGATGTCCTGCCATTGCTCTTCAGGCAGCGTAAGCGTAGGCGCGCGCTTGATCTTGCCCGCGCAGTTCACCAGGATGTCAACCTTGCCGAATGCCTCCAGCACCCGCGCACAAAGCGCTTCCAGTGAACCCCGGTTCCCCACATCCGACGAAACCCGCAGCGTACGACGCCCCAGCGCTTCAATCTTCGCTGCCGTTTCCTCCACCTGCTCCACCCGCCGCGCCGAAGCCACCACATCCGCCCCCGCCTCAGCCAGCCCCAGCGAAAGCGCAAGCCCTATCCCCGACGTCCCACCGATAACCACCGCCGTACGACCTTCAAGCGACATGTTTGCCATACTCAGAATGTACCTTCTTGCTGTAGCAGCAGCCGGCGATGCAGAGTCAGCTACCCCAGGAACAGCGGCGCAACATGCCTGTCAAACAAGTTCCCCGTCACATTCTTCGCAATCACCGCTTCATGCGCGTCAAGCAGCTCAAGGTAACGCGCCCCCATCCCCGCCGCCACCTTAAAACCCACATGCAGCAACTGCCGCAAGCTGGGGTTGTACTGCGAGCAGCTCCGGTCGTGCCGCAGTGCACCGGTAAACTCCTCTGAACTCCACCCCGCCACCACTTCCGGCAACGGCAGCGCTCCCGAATCAATATCCACCACGGCAAGATACGGCGCACAAAGCTCCTCACGCCGCGCATACGCCTCGCTGTAAATCTCCTTTGCGGCAGCCAACCCATCGCCGCCCGCCTCCGCCAGCCCGATCAGCTCCTCAAGCCAGGTTGTCCCCGCCGTCTTGATATGTACGCCCGCACCCGTCCGCTGCATGGCCTCGCGCATGGGCGCATACAACCGAAATTTGTCAGACCCGGAGTGCACGCTCAGCTTCAAATTCGCAGGCAGTCCATAGCGTTCTACCGCATACGCAATCACGGCAATGTCATCGGCAAACTCCCGCGCAAACTGTTCCACATCGCCCACATAGTCCACGCCCTTGTTAAAGCGCCCCGTAAACTTCGGCGCAATCGTCTGTATCGGGATCGCATAATCGGCAATCGCAGCCAAAATCACCAGCAACTCACCTGGCGTCTGCGGACTGTCCGTTTCATCCATCGAAATTTCCGTAACAAACGTCCCCGCACCCTTGGCCGCTTCGATCTTCTTGTAAATTCTCGCGGCCTCTTCCACCGCTGCAAGAAACTTCGCCGCCGTCGCGTCAAAAAACTCCCGCGTGATCGTCAACCCAATGCCCGACAGTGCAAGCGTCCCGATCAGCTCAGGATGCCGCCCGGCAAACGCCTCCAGCGATGCAGAGGAAGCCGTCTTGCCGATCCCCTCCGCGACATCGAGCGTAAAAAAATCACAAGGCTCCAGAAACCGCTCCACAATAGCAACGCCGATATGGTCCGCATCGCAAAAATAAGCGCCCGTCCACCCCAGCGTGCTCACAGCCTCATCTGCGGCGCGTCGCGTTTCCGATGGTTCCGAGTGGATCAGCGTGTGCTCGCGGTTGCTCTTGTTCCACACCGGCACCACCATGACACCGGCCTCCCCTGCGAGCATGCACGCCTTGAGCTGCGCCTTCGCCTGGTGAGCAAAGCGGTCGCCCACGCCGATTGAGTACCTGGGAAGCTGCATGGTCATAGCACCACCTCCATCTATGGACATGGCTATTAGGATGGCCGGAACTGCCGTCACGTTTTCACCCCATTCAATGCCTCATCCCCCGCTGTCCCCATGCAATTTCAAGCTGCTCCTATAAAAATTACTGATCTCCGCAATTACGGCTGTACAAAAGCACCTTTTATCCCAAAAACCGTACCGATAAGCGTCCTTTATACGCACTATCAATTGCACACTATTCTGCATTTTTTGCTTGATCCTGGTCCTTTCGTAACCATAGGTTTGTGCATGGAATCTCGACACCCTGCATCACCTGCCCGGCTTCCACTTGCCGCCAAGCTCCTTGCCCGAACCCTCCTGCTCACTCGCCTACCCGCCTGCGTTCCCCTCGGTGTGTCAAGTATCGCCGCGCTGCTATTACTGGCAAGCTGCACCCCGGCCCTGTTGGCGCAGACCTTTCGGGGCAGCATTTCCGGCATAGTTACAGACAAGTCGGATGCCGCGGTTCCCAATGCGCAAGTGGTTGCGCTTGAAACCGCGACAGGTATGGAGCACCGAACGGTAAGCTCCGGCAGCGGCGAATACAGTTTTGCGGATCTGCCCCTGGGCGCCTACACAGTCACAGCGACCGCGCAGGGCTTTAGCACGATCAAGGTAGACAACGTCCCTGTATCGGCGGGCGTCATTTACTCGCTGCCTGTCAAGCTGAATGTGGCACAGGCGGCGGAGACGGTCGAGGTCTCTGCCGGGGGGCTGTCGCTCGACACAACCTCGACCACCCAAACCACCGTGCTGCCCACCGCAACCGTGCAAAACACCCCGATGAACGGCCGCGACTTCACCCAGTTGCTGGCTGTCTCGCCCGGGTTCGCAGGCTACTCCGCCGGGGGCTCCGGCTCGGTCAATGGCACGCGCGGCAACCAGGTCAACTGGCAGATCGACGGCTCTGACAACAACGATCTCTGGCACAACATCCCCGCGGTAAACCAGGGCGGCATCGCCAACATCGCAGGCGTCACCCTGCCGCTCGACTCCATCGACCAGTTTTCTGAGCAAACCCAGTCCAGTGCCGAGGCAGGCCGCAATCCGGGCGGCACCGTCAACGTGGTCACCAAGTCCGGTACCAACCAGATTCACGGTTCTGTGTACTACTTCAACCGCAACGAATTCTTCGCTGCCAACTCACCTTTCGCCACGCCGGACGCTTCCGGCAACATTGTCAAAAACAAGCTCCGCAATGAGCAATATGGTGCTTCCGTCGGCGGCCCGGTACTCAAGGACCGCCTCTTCTACTTCGCCAATTACGAGAAGCAGCAGTTCATCATTGAGAGCCCGGCATCAACTACAGAGCCTTCAGGCGCGTACCAGGCGCAGGCGCTCGCCGTGCTCAACCAGTACGGAATTGCACCTAACCCGGTGCAGCAAAATGTCCTGAACACCCTGTTCCCCTCCTTCGCAACCACCGGCCCGGCAACAGCCAATAACTATACAAACGCCTCGCCCATCACCGGCTACAGCTACAACGGCGTGGTCAAGGCCGACTGGACCATCAACAGTAAAAACACACTCTCAGGCCGCGGCTACGGCGGCCAGGGCAGCCAGATCGCCCCGGTCGGCACGCAGATCCCGTACTACTTTGAAGAAGGCCCGATCCACGTCTACAACTACTCGACCACCTTCAACTCCACACTCAGCGAGCGCATGACCAACCAGCTCACCGCCGGTGTCAACTACTTTAACCAGCTGTTTTACGATCAGAACCACAGCTTCAACATCCCCGCGCTCGGCCTCAACACCGGCGTATCCGGACAACTGAGCGGCGCGCCCGGCCTTACCATCCAGGGTTTCGATAACCTGGCCCATGCCACACCGCCTTCAGGCCGCAACGACATCACCGGCCTCATCACAGACACGCTCTCCCTGGTGGTCGGCAGGCACGACCTGCGCATCGGCGGCGAGTACCGTAACGGCCAGGTCGATGAGTTCTACCAGCGCAAGCAGCGTGGCTCCTTTGACTACGAAGGTACCCAGGGTCCATGGGCTAACCCGGAAAATGTTGCAGGCAACACCACGCATGCCCTCACCGCCTGCGAGCAAGCCACAAAAAGCAGCTCTGCCGGTCGCACTCCGATCTTTACCGATGGCCCGACCTTGGCACTGGCAGACTATCTGGCGGGTTGCACCTATAAGGACAGCATTGTCCGCGGCGACACCAAGCGGCAAGTCTTTGTAAATACCTACTCACTTTTCGCGCAGGATGCCTGGCAACTCACCCAGCACTTCAACCTGAACTACGGTCTGCGCTACGACTACCTCGGCCCGCTCCACGACGGCGCGCAGGATCTTTCCGTTTTCCGGCCTGACATCCCCAACCTGCCCGTACCCGGTATCGCCTTCCAGGGCAACCAGATTTCCAGCCTCTACAACGCGGCGCACAACAACGTAAGCCCGCGCATCGGCTTTTCGCTCCAACCTGCTTCCATGGCTAATACGGTGGTACGCGGCGGCTTCGGCGTCTTCTTCGACGAGCCGAACCTGAACCCTTTCCTCGACAACCGCCCACCCAACGGCGGCGCGTCCGGTGCGGAAAGCAACCCTGCCGGACCGAACCCCGCCGCAACGCTCCAGAACAACTTCCAGATCATCCCCGCAAACGGTGCGCCGCTCTTCGCATCATCGGCTACTTTCACCCCATATGACGCAAACGGTAATCTAACGCAGAGTTACAACCTGTTTAGCGTCAACCCCAACTTCCGCAGCTCGTATAACTGGAATTACAACCTCAACGTAGAAACTAAGGTTGGCCCCAACCTTCTGGCAACTGTCGGTTATGTCGGTTCGCAAGGCAGAAAGTTACTGCTGATCCGCGATCAGAATCAGGCAGCCATCGGCAGTTCCTCACTACCGGCGCCTGTCGTCAATAGTGCCAACGGCGGTGGCCAGGTAACCCTCCCGCAAGTCTTCGCGCAAAACGCAACCCGCCCCTACGGCGCACAATTTCCTTACTACGGTGTTATCAACGAAGTCGATAGCGCCGGTACTTCCAACTACAATTCATTACAAGCAACCATACGCACCACAAACCTGCATGGCCTCACATCGCAATTTGGTTACACCTGGTCGCACAATCTTGACCTCATAAGTCAATACCGCAACCAGAACCCCGAGAACAGCAACAATCTTCACGCTGATTACGGTAACTCCGACTATGACGTTCGCAATACTTTTGTCTCCTACATCAACTATGCCGTGCCGGGGCTACCCGGGCCGCACTGGTTGGGCCATGGCTGGGCACTCAACAGCCTGGTGACCTTCCACGGCGGCACCCCATACAACGTTCTTACCGGCACCGACGCAAGCGGTACCGGTGAAGGTGCGGATCGCCCGAACATCAACGGCCAGGTAAGTTACGCACCGCACACTATCGTGAATCACTCAGGCAGTGTGACCTACTTCAACAATCCCGGTACATTTACCGCGCCCGTCAATGCCTACGGCAACCTGCGCCGCAACCAGCTTTACGGCCCCGGCTACAAGGATGTAGACTTCTCCGTCTTCAAGGACGGTCACATCACCGAGCGGATCAGCGCGCAATTCCGTGTAGAAACCTTCAACCTGTTCAACTTCATCAACCTGGCCCCGCCGGACTCTACCTTGAGCGATTCCAGCTTCGGCACAATCAACTCCACCATCGGTAACTACAACGGGGCCCCCGGCATCGGCCCGGGAGAGCCCTACAACACCCAGTTAGCACTTAAAATCCTGTTCTAAACAAAGGCCAAGCAAGTCTAAACAAAGGCAAGGCAAATGCCAGGTAAATCATGTCATCCTGAGAAGGAGCATAGGAATCCCAAACAGCTCAAAAGGGTTCATCCTGAGCGTAGCGAAGGATCTGCTTTTGCCTTGCTTTAACAACAGCCGTATCCAGCATTTCCGGAGCTTTCAAAGATATGCCACTAAGTCGTAGAGATTTCCTAGCACGTGTAGGGCAGGCGGGCGGTTTCGGTGCCGCCTTCCTCACTATGCAATCCATAGGCCTCATGCCTGCCATGGCTCTTGAACCGGTCTCCGCAGCCCCGGGCAGCGGCAAGGGCATCAAGGTAGCCATCCTGGGCGGGGGCATAGCCGGGCTGGTAGCCGCCTACGAGCTCCGCGCTCTGGGCTACAACTGCACCGTACTAGAAGCACGCGAGCGCCCCGGCGGCCGCAACTGGACCGTACGCGGCGGCGACCAGGTGGTATTCGACGATGGAACCAGCCAAACCAGCGCCTGGTCTGACGGTCACTACCAAAACGTAGGCCCCGCGCGCCTGCCCTCCATCCACCAAAACATACTGGGCTACTGCCGCAAGCTGGGCGTAGAGCTCCAGGTAGAAGTCAACACCTCTCGCTCCTCTCACCTTCAAAACGACGCAGCCAACGGCGGCCAGCCCATGGTGCAGCGTCAGGTCGTCAACGACACACGCGGCCATGTCAGCGAGCTGTTGATGAAGTGCATGAGCAGCGGCTCCCTTGACGCGGAAATAACACGGGCAGACCGCGAACAGATGCTCGCATTCCTGCGCGTCTACGGCCCGCTCGACGACGCAGGCAAGTACAAGGGCAGTGACCGCGCAGGCTATAGCAAGCTTGCCGGTGCCGCCGACGATGCCGGTGTGTTGAGCGACCCCATTGACATGCACACGCTGCTCCAGGCCAACTTCTGGCAGGGCATCCTGTTTGAAGAAACCTTCGACATGCAGGCCACCATGTTCCAGCCGGTCGGCGGCATGGACCGCATCCCCTACGCATTTGCCAAGGCACTCGGCGATACCGTCCATTACAACTCGCCCGTTACAGAAATCCGCAAAACCGCAAGCGGCGTCAGTATCGGCTACACGCAGGGCGGCAGCGCAAAGCAGATGAACGCCGACTACTGCATCTGCGCCATGCCGTTGACGATGCTCAAGAAAACCCCGAACGACTTCTCCGCGCCCTACTCGAAAGTCATCGACGAGTGTACCTATGCCGAGGCCTACAAAATCGCCTGGGAAAGCCGCCGCTTCTGGGAGCAGGACTACAACATCTACGGCGGTCTTGAGTTCATCAGCGAAGGCCCAAGCCCCATCTGGTTCCCCTCTGGCGGCATGTTCAGCGAGCGCGGCATCCTGGTAAGCGGCTACACCGACGAGCGCGAGCAGCCCTTCCGCAAACTGACCATGGCGGAAAAATTCGACGCCAGCCGCAACTCCATAGAGAAGCTGCACCCCGGCCACGGCAAGGAGCTGGAAAAGCCGATTTACGTGGGCTGGGGCCGCGTACCGCACAACCAGGGCTCATGGATTCAAAGCTACGGCCCCGGTCAGGAACGCTCTCCAGGCGCAGGAGTGACCCGCCAGGGAGCCCCGTCTCACCCCGCAGTAGCAAAAACCCAAACCAGTCCCGGCTATGAAACGCTGATCCAGGCAGACGGTTCCATCTACTTTGCCGGGGACCACGTAAGCCACATCGTAGGCTGGCAGGAGGGCGCAACATTAAGCTCTCTCCGCGCCGTACAAGCCATCGCCGATAGAACGAAAGCAGGGAAGGCTTGAAGAGTACTTACATGCAACACATACGCGGAACCGCCGCCGCGCTGGCTCTCTCCGCAGCCGTCAGCATAGCCGGTGCAGCTCAGGCGCAGCTGGTAGTCAAGCACCTGCAGCCGAACGAAAAAAGCCCCATCGCCAATGGTGTCTGGGCAGGCGACACCCTGTACCTAAGCGGCCAACTGGCTTCCCCCATAACTCCGGCAGACCCGTCCAAGGGCACTGAAGCCGTCTACGGCGACACCAAGACCCAATCCCTCTCCGCCCTGACAAAAATCCAGGCCCTTCTAAAGGAACAAGGCCTCGACATGAAAGACGTCGTCAAAATGACAGTCTTCCTGGCAGGTGACCCGAAAAACGGCGGCAAACTGGACTTCCCCGGCCTGCAAGCCAGCTACACACAATTCTTCGGCACCCCCGACCAACCCAACAAACCCGCCCGCAGCGCCATGCAGGTAGCCGCCCTCGCCGCCCCCTGGGCCCTGGTCGAGATCGAAGTAATCGCCATCCGGTCGAAATAACCTGTAGCTATCCATAAACCGAATTAGCTGGAATAAACCGAAAAATAGGTGCCCACATCACGAATCAGAGATGTGGGTTTCATCCTGATTTTCCCAAATCCAATTTCCCTAAATCAATCCCCCAAAAAAGGGTCATCCTGAGCGAAGCGAAGGATCTGCTTTTCCTCCGCTTTCCAACCCTGCCCAGCGACCCCCACCCTCCTACGACAACATCCTACTGCGATTCTCTCTAACCACCGGCACCATCGAAGCCACAGCCGCCCCATCCATCACCTGCTTGAACGCACTCCGAAAAGCCGCCATATCACTAGCCGTCCCCACCGTAATCCGCACAGAAGTCGGCATAATAGGCCACACCCGACCTATATAGACATTCCGGTCAGCCATGGCCTTCATAACATCATGCCCGGGCCGCCCGGTATCGATCATGAAGCAGTTACTCTCTGACGGCGTGAACTTATAGTTATTCGCACTTAACCATTCAAACGTCTCCCCCCGCAATCCGCTATTGATCGCTTTCCTCTGCGCAATAATTTGCGGATCATTCAAACTGGCCGTAGCCGCCGCCACCGCCATGATAGGCATCGGGTTCATGCCGTAGTAAGCAATCTTCGCCAGCAGGTCCGGCCTGCCGATCGCCAGCCCGCAGCGCACCCCGGCCATGCCGTAGAGCTTTGAAAACGTGCGCAGCACAATCACATCCTGGTCGGCCTTCACCAGGTCAAGCGACGGCGCAGCCTCCGAAAAGTGGATGTAAGCTTCATCGATCAGCAGGATAGACCCCGCCGGTTTATGCTTCAGCGCGTACTCTATCGCCTCGCGCGGCGTGGTAGTGCCGGTAGGGTTATTAGGGTTGCAAATGTAATACACCCCGCCCATCGGGGCCGCCGCCAGCATTGCCTGTACATCATGCGCATGGGTAGCGGTAAGCGGAACCTTGACCACCGGCGCCCCGTTAAGCGCCGCCGCCCGCATGCCCGCTTCATAGCCGGGGTCGCCTGTAACATAGGCCCGCTGCTTCGAGGTAAACGCCAGCACAGAGTAGTGCAGCGGCTCGCTTGAGCCCGCATACACCGCAACATACTCAGGCTTCAGCCCTTCCTGGGCAGCAAAAGTCTGCGCCAGCTTGTCCGTCAAGTCGCTGTCGTAGCGTCCACCCTCAGGGATCATGCTCGTGATGCTGGAGCACGCCGCTGCGCACGGCCCCAACGGATTCTCATTCGCATCGATGCGCACCGCACCCGCGGGATCGGGCTTACGCGGCGTACGCCGCTGTGCCTGCGCCAGTTGCGCCTCTGTAAATAGGGGCAGTGCCGCCGCAGATGCAACGGAAGCAGAAACAAGAAACCGGCGGCGCGACAATAGCGTAGACATAAACACTCCCATGCATGAAACAGTTGAAACGATCTATTCACTAACCTAGCGCCGCCGTCGCCGAGTCACAAGGGAGAAAACGCTCTATCACCAAGAGTTGTACCCGCTATAAACAACCCTTATCCCCTAACTCGCGCCGCGCACCGGTAAGGCTGTATGACCTCTGAATGCCCAGGCGCATGGACGCTCAATAAACCTGAAGCAAAAGCAGGGTCAATGTCATGCAAGAAAACCGTGTCACCCTAAGCAGCACAATAAGAAAACCGTTCCACCCTGAGCAGCCACACAAAAAATCGTTCCACCCTGGGCGACCATAACAAGGAACCATGTCCACCCTAAACGATCACGTAAGAAAACCGTGTCACCTGGGCAATCAAATAAGAAATCGGTGCCACCCTGAGCGGCATAGTAATAAAATCGTGTCACCTGGGCAGTCATAATGAAAAACCGTATCACCTGATAAGTCATAACAAGAAAACCGTGTTACCCTAAGCAGTCACAAAAGAGAACCGTTACCTGGGCGGTCATAATAAAAACCGCGTCACCACGAGCGTTCATAATAAGAAAACCGTGCCACCCTGGGCCGTCCCAGTAAGAAAACCGTGCCACCCCAAGTAGTCATAATAAAAACCGTGTCATCCTGAGCGAAGCTTCCATAGGAAGCGTAGTCGAAGAACCTGCTTCTGCCTTACCCGCTTTTGCCTTGTCCGCTTCTATCTTGTCTCCCTACCTTACCCCTGCTTCTGCTACAGATAAGCCTCAACACAACCCAATACAACTCAACATAACTAAACTCTTGCTACACTCGCCAAGCATGCCCACCCCCCTGCTCTCAATCCGCGAGCTCACCATCCGATTCCCCCGAGCCGCCGCCCCCGCTGTAGACGCGCTCTCCCTCACCATCGCCCCCGGTGAATCCGTCGGCCTGGTCGGCGAGTCAGGCTCCGGCAAATCCGTCACCGCCCTCGCCATCCTGCGCCTCCTCCCGCCCGCCTCCGCCCACATCACAGGCTCCATCGAGTTTGCCGGCCAGCAGCTACTCACCCTGAAACCGGAAACCATGCGCTCCCTGCGTGGCCGCGAAATCGCCATGATCTTCCAGGAGCCCATGACCGCCCTCAACCCGGTCATGCCCGTAGGCACACAAATCGGCGAAGCCCTGCAAGCCCACAACCCGCGCATGCCCCGCCGCCAGGTGCGCGAGGCCGTCCACGCCGCCATGGAAACCGTCGCCCTGCCCGACCCCCTCCGCCGCTCCCGCGACTACCCCCACCAGTTTTCCGGCGGCCAGCGCCAGCGCATCCTCATCGCCATGGCCATCATCAACCGCCCCCGCCTGCTCATCGCCGACGAGCCCACCACCGCCCTCGACGTCACCGTGCAAGCCCAAATCCTCGACCTGCTGCAAAAGCTGCGTGAGGAGCACGACCTCGCCATGCTGTTCATCTCGCACGACCTCGCCGTCGTCTCCCAGGTCACCGAGCGGGTCGCCGTCATGCGCCACGGCATCCTGCTTGAGCAGGCCCCCGTTCGCACCCTCTTCCACCACCCCCTGCACCCGTACACGCAGGCCTTGCTGCGCGCCATCCCCACCATGCAAACCCCGCTCGATCAACCGCTAGCCACACTCGCCGACGAGCAAACGGGCCAACCCAACTGGCGCACCGGCACCCTGGCCGAGCACACCCCCGGCCACTGGGTACGTTCCCTGTAAGCTCAAGCCACATGCGCGCCCTCCTCATCTCCGACATCCACGCCAACCTGCAAGCGCTCCACGCGGTGCTCGATCACGCACCCGCCTACGACGCGGTGTGGAATCTCGGCGACATCGTGGGCTACGGTGCCAACCCCAACGAAGTCATCGAGCGCGTCGGCAGCCTTGCGGCACTACCCAACCCAATCCCCAACCCGATCCCCAGTTCAATCCCCGCTTCCATATTCGTTCGCGGCAATCACGACCGCGCCTGCTGCGGCCTCACCGACCTCGACGGCTTCAACCCCGTAGCAGGCCGCGCCGCCCGCTGGACCCAGTGCGTGCTTTCCGCCGAGCACATCGCCTGGCTGCGCCACCTGCCGCAAGGCCCCGTCCAGCCCTCCCCCACGGAAACAGCAGTGCGCTGCGTTCACGGTTCACTGCTCGATGAAGACGAGTACGTCCTCACCGCCCGCGACGCCTTCTCCTCGCTCGCCGGCCCCGGCCCGGCAGTCAACTTCTTCGGCCACACCCACCTCCAGGGCGGCTTCGCCACTGACGGCGAGCAGTGGTACCGCCTCACCCCCGACTACGCCACCCGCGACAAGGCCGAAAGCTGGACCCTGCAACTGTCCAGCGGTGCCCGCTACATGCTCAACCCCGGCTCCGTAGGCCAGCCGCGCGACGGCAACTGGCGCGCAGCCTTTGCCGTCTACGACACAGAGCGCCGCGTCATCGAGTTCCACCGCGTCCCCTACGACCTCCGTACCGCCCAGGAAAGTATCGTACGAGCAGGTCTCCCCGACCGCCTAGCCTCCCGCCTCCGCGACGGGCGCTAAACCACAAGCGCGCGGCTCCGCATTTGCGACAATAACCGGATGCCCGGCACGAACAAAAACGGCGCAATCGGCCTGGACTTCGGCACCACCAACACATCCGTAGCCGCCATGGCTCCCGACGGCACCGTCCAGCTCGCCCAGTTCCCAGCCGCTGCAGGCCCGACACCCTCCTTCCGCTCGCTGCTCCTCTTCGAGCGCGACGCGACCAAGCAAGTACGCAGCTTCGCCGGCCCATCCGCCATCGAGTACTACCTCTCTGCTGAAGACCACGGCCGCCGCCTCGTACAATCCCTCAAAAGCTACCTGCCCTCACGCACCCTCACCGGCACAGAAGTATTCGGCCGCCGCCACTCGCTTGAAGACCTGCTGGCCCGCATCCTGCGAGAAGTCCGCACCGCCGCCGAGTCCTCATTCAACACACGCATCGAGCACGCCGTGGTAGGCCGCCCCGTGCACTTCGTAGGTGCCGAAACTGCGGAGGACGAAGCCTACGCGCTCACCCGCCTCGAAGACGCCTGTCACCGCGCCGGGTTCCAAAGCGTTCAGTTTGAGTACGAACCGGTAGGTGCAGCCTGCGCTTACGAGTCCACACTCGACCATGAAGAACTGGTCCTGATCGGCGACTTCGGCGGCGGCACCAGTGACTTCTCCCTGCTGCGCGTAGGCCCCGGCCTCAGCGGCACACAACGAGTGCTCGGCACAGGCGGCGTGGGCTTGGCAGGCGACGCCTTCGACGCCAAACTTGTCCGCCACCTCGTCTCACCCGCCCTGGGAGCGGACTCACTCGAACGCTCCGGCGGCAAGCTGCTGCCCGGTGTCCCCGCATGGATCTACGCCAACCTCGAACGCTGGCACTACCTGTCGTTCCTACGCACCCGCAACGTCACAGAAATTCTGAAAGGTGCCCGCGTCCGCTCGCTCGAACCCGACAAAATCGAAGCCCTGCAAACGCTCATCGACGAGGATCTGGGCTTTCAGTTGCACGGCGCGGTGCAGCGGCTCAAGTACGCCCTGTCCACCCGGGAAGAAGCGGAATTTCAATTCCACGAGGGCGGACTCACTCTCCAGATCCCCGTCACCCGTACGCAATTTGAAAGCTGGATCGCCGAGGACTTGGCCGCAGTAGCATCCGCCGTCGATACACTTCTAGGCAAAACCGGCATCCCCGCCACCGCGGTAGACCGCGTATTTCTAACCGGAGGCACATCGTTCGTCCCGGCTGTAGAAAAAATCTTCACATCCAGATTCACAGCAGGGAAGATCGTACGAGGAGAAGCCTTTACAGCCGTAGCTCATGGCCTCGCACTACGCGCACGGCAAATGTTCTAAAACAATCCTGGAAAGTCGCTCTATGAAATGTGTCATCTTGGGCCTTCCCAAAAAGGGTCATCCTGAGCGTAGCGAAGGATCTGCTTTTGCCTTTGAACTATGCCGCTAGGCAGAGCCGAAAACAGCTCCTTTCGCTACGCATCAGTTTGCCGCTCATGATGAATCAAACCCTCAGCCCATCAAGCGTGCTGCAACTGCGAACCCCGCGCCATCACCGGCCAATCCGTATACCCGCGCTCATCCCCGCCGTACCAGTACTCCTTGGGAGCATCCGCCACAGGCGCACCCGTCTTCAACCGCTCCACCAGGTCAGGATTCGCTAAGAACGCGCGCCCGATCGCAAACAAATCCGCATTTCCCTCAGCCAGCTGCTTGTCCGCCAGCTCCAGCGAAAAGCCGTTGTTATCAATAAACGTGCGCCCAAACCGCCGCCGCAGCGCGACAAAGTCCACAGCATCATCCGGCACTTCGCGGCTCTGATACGCCGTACCCTCCACCACATGCAGGTACACCAGCCCCAGCTTGGCCAGTCCCTCCGCAAACAAGCCATACGTCTCATTCGGCGTGCTGTCCAGCGGAGTCGTCCCCGGCTGCGTGCCGCCCGGCGTCAGCCGAATACCCACCCTGCTCACATCCCCGAAGCCGTCGATCACAGCCCGCGTAGCCTCCAGAGGAAAGCGAACGCGGTTCTCAATCGACCCGCCATACTCATCCATGCGCGCATTCGTGCTATCCCGCGAAAACTGGTCCAGCAGGTAGCTGTTGGCCGCATGGATCTCCACCCCGTCAAAGCCCGCCCGCCTCGCATTGGCCGCGGCCTTGCGATAATCCTCCGCGATGCCGGGCATCTCGCCGGTCTCAAGCGCACGCGGCATAACATGGTCCACAAGGCCGTCATTTGTAAACGCCTTGCCGATAGGTTTAATAGCCGAAGGCGCAACCGGCAGCACCCAGCCCGGCTGCAGACTCGGGTGCGAAATGCGCCCGGTATGCCACAGCTGCATAAAGAACAACCCGCCCGCCTTGTGCACGGCCTCGGTAATCGGCTTCCAAGCCTCCACCTGCGCCTCACTCCAAATGCCCGGCGTCTTGGCATACCCGCGCGCCTGCGCCGAGATGTTGGTAGCCTCGCTGACAATCAAACCCGCGCTGGCCCGCTGCGCGTAATACTCCGCAGCATAAGCAGGCGGCACCCCCTCCTCGTCAGAGCGCGAGCGAGTCAGCGGTGCCATCACAATGCGATTCTCAAGCAAAAGCGGCCCAAGCTGGTAGGGCTGAAACAGTACCTCATGCGACATAGAAGATCCTTTTTTCAAAAAGTGTAAGCAGCAGGATTGCTGTAAAAATTTGTATTGTTACAGATGCTTTCTGATCGGGAACGATGCGGCCGCCGATGCTACGGCACCTTCGCAGTATCTCGGATTCGCATGGATCAAGCATCCGCAAAAAAGTCTACGGAGCGCGGCGACTCAGATCCGCATTTGAAACAGGGATCTCGCAACACCAACATTCCTGCAAACACAAACCTGCAAACACAAAACATTAAAGGTGTCATCCTGAGCAAAGCCGAAGGACCCGCTTTGGCCGTGGTACCCCGCGCCGTGCCCAAGAGGAGCGCATGCAGAGAACCAAAAAGGTGCCATCCTGAGCGAAGTCGAAAGACCTGCTGTGACCTTGAAACTCCGAAGCATACCCAAGAGGGGCGCATGCAGAAAATTAAAAGGTGTCATCCTGAGCAAAGCCGAAGGACCCGCTTTAACCTTGGAACTTCGCACCATACCCAGGAGACAGCCGACTCCATTTGCCACATACACACCAACTTCCGCACAGAATGACACAGTATTCCCGTAGAAGTTCCACACAAAAACACTGTGCACACCTTCTGATCAACAAGAGCTCATCCTAAAAAAGGGTCATCCTGAGCGAAGCGAAGGATCTGCTTTAGCCCTGCCTTGTCCTTGCCTCCCCTAACCAGCCCCACCCCTCTGCCCACTCTCCAAGCATCCCCCGCGCCCAAGTACGGTACACTCCCGCCTATCGCCCCCGAGCATTCCAGCACAGGAGCCGGACCATAAATATGACGGACACGCCCCCCAACCAAGCCCCGCACAACACCCGCCGCCGCTTCCTCCGGCAAACCGCACTCACCTTGGCCGGTGCCGCCGTCGCCCCCGCCGCGCTCGCCCAGACCGCCGCAAATACAACCGACAAAGCCCTGCCACCCGGCACGCCCCCTGCCTTCGGCACTGCCCCCGCAGCAGGCCCCCAGGTTTCCACAGACACCTTCGCACAAGCGGAAAAACTGGTCCAAGCCCCACTCACCGCAAAAGACCGCGCCCAGGCAGCAGGCAACTGGCGGCAAGCCATGGCCCCACTCTACGAGCGCCGCGTAGGCCCGCGCACCGTGCCCCTGCCCGACTCCGTAGCCCCCGCAACCGTGTGGAACCCGCTGCTCCCAGGCGAAACGCTCACTGCCCACGGTTCCGCCTTCATCGCCGCCCCCATCCCCCCATGCCCGCTCCCCATTAATGACACAGACATCGCCTTTGCCGCAGTCCCGCAACTCAGCGCCTGGATACAAGCAAAACAGCTCACCTCCGAGCGCCTCACCGGCATCTATCTCACCCGCCTCAAGCAATACGGCCCCAAGCTGCACTGTGTCATCACCCTCACAGAAGAACTAGCCCTCGCACAAGCAAAACAAGCCGACGCCGAACTGGCCGCAGGCCGCTCCCGAGGCCCGCTCCACGGCATCCCCTGGGGCGCAAAAGACCTCCTCGACACAGCAGGCATCCCCACCACCTACGGCGCAGAGCCTTTCCGCAACCGCATCCCCCGGCAAGACGCAGTAGTCGTCACCCGCCTCCGCGAAGCAGGCGCAGTCCTCGTAGCCAAGCTCTCCCTCGGCGCACTCGCCCTCAACGACATCTGGTTCGGCGGTCAAACCCTCAACCCTTGGAACCTCGACGAAGGCTCCTCCGGCTCCAGCGCCGGCCCCGGCTCCGCAGTCGCCGCAGGCCTCGTAGGCTTCGCCATCGGCTCTGAAACAGGAGGCTCCATCGTCGCACCATCCATGCGCTGCGGCGTAGCAGGCCTGCGCCCCACCTATGGTCGCGTCGCCCGCACCGGTGCCATGACACTCTGCTGGTCCCTCGACAAACTAGGCCCCATGGCCCGCGGCGTCCTCGACACCATGCTGGTCCTCCAGGCCATCACCGGCCCCGACGCGGCAGATGTAGCCAGCGTCCCCAGCACCCTCGCCTTCGATTCCGGCAAATCCGTGCAGGGCCTGCGCGTAGGCTACTTCCCCAACTGGCTCACCGAGCCGCCCGCCACCGACGTAGACCGCGCCGCCTTCGCCGCTCTCCCCAAACTCGGCATGGTCCCCGTCCCCGTCACCCTCCCCGACTGGCCCTACGACTCGCTCGACCTGATCCTGTTCGCCGAAGCCGCCGCGGCTTTCGAGGAGCTCACCCTCTCCCACAAAGTCGACCAACTCACCATGCAGGTCCCCGACGCCTGGCCCAACTCCTTCCGCCAGGCTCGCTTCCTCTCCGCAGTCGACTACGTCCAAGCCGACCGCATGCGCCGCCGCGTCGCCCAGGAAATGGCCCGCATCTTCCGCGAAGTAGACGTCCTGCTGGTCCCCTCACTCCGCGACGAAATGCTCACCCTCACCAACTTCACCGGCCACCCGTCCCTCACCCTCCGCGCCGGCTTCGTCGAAATCAGCGAAGCCCGCAGCGACTGGGCCCCCGACCCCACCCACCCCCTGCCGAAGTTCTCCCCACTCCGCCGCGTCCCGCACGGCGTCACCTTCATAGGCCGCCTCTTCGACGAAGGCACCGTAGCCAACGCCGCCATGGCCCTGGAGCAAGCCATGGCCGTAGCCGCCGCCCGCCCCCAGGGCTTTTAAGCATCGTTAGTAGTAGACTTGCTCAGTTTTCGTATCTACGGTAACGTACATACATGAGGTTCGTCTGGGACCGTGAGAAGGATCGCAAAAACCGACATCTGCACAAAGTGAGCTTCGAGAGCGCTACCAGGGTATTCGACGACCCCGGACTGCTTCTGCGGCAAGATCGCTTTCTCGACAACGAGCAGCGATGGCATGCAGTTGGCTATGCAGAAGGGGAATTGATGCTGCTGGTCGTTCACACAATCCACGATGAAGACGAGCAAGTAATCCGGCTGATCTCAGCCCGAAAGGTGACTCGAAATGAGCGAGCTGAATACTACGAAGATGGTAGTCCGTACTGAAGCCGATCTCCGCAAACCCCTTACCAAGCGACAAAAGGCAGAACTCGCAGCACTCGCCGCGATGCCCGACTCTGAAATCAACCTCGTTGATATCCCGGAGCTGCCGGCCGGATGGCGTAAGACCGCCCGCCCCTTCCACGAAATCTTCAAGCCCCGCAAAGAGGCCATCTCCATCCGCGTAGACGCCGACATCCTCGAATGGCTCAAAGCAGGTGGCGAGGGCTGGCAAACCCGCATCAACGGCATCCTCCGCGAGCAGATGCAAAAGCGATAAAGGCCCGGTAATGAAAAACTTCTTAAACAACCGGAAATTAGGGTCATCCTGAGCACAGCGAAGGATCTGCTTTTACCTCATTTCCGCATACATCAGGCATACTCTGATCCTGCAACAAGAGGTGAACAAGCATGATCGTCGTGACAGGTGCGACCGGACAGTTAGGCCGCCAAATCGTGGAAGGTCTTCTCACAAAACTTCCAAGTGATCAAATCGCAGTAAGCGTCCAAAATCCGAAACAGGCTGAAAATTTTAAGGGGCGCGGCATCCGTATGTGCAAGGGTGACTTCGCAGACCCGGGGAGCTTGACAGAAGCGTTTGACGACGCTGAACAAGTGCTGATTGTCTCCGTAAACAAATTCGGGGAAGAGGCCATCCGGCAGCATGGCAATGCGATCCAGGCAGCTAAAAACGCCGGTGCGAAACGCATCCTCTACACCAGCCACCAGGGAGCGAATCCCTCATCCGCCTTTGTCCCGGCGAGAAATCACGCAGCCACAGAAGCGCTGCTTCAATCGTCCGGCGTTCCGTATGTCTCGCTACGCAACGGCTTCTATGCGGAGTCGGCGCTGTTCCAGCTGGGCGGTCTGAAACAGGTAGGAAAGATCTCCCTTCCCAAAGATGGACCGGTCTCCTGGACCGCACGCGCCGACCTTGCGGAAGCCGCAGTCGCGGCGCTCACCGACCCCGGACTCTTCGACGGGATCTCGCCGCCGTTGACCGGCTCCCACACACTGGACTTCGCGGACATCGCAAAGATGGCCTCGGAGATTCTCGGACGCGACATCATACGGGAGACAGTCAGCGATGAAGAGTATCGGACGACCCTGATCTCGCACGGTCTTCCCGAGATGATGGCCGATGGCCTCGGAAGCCTCTACAAAGCATCCCGAGCGCACGAATTTGCAGTTATCGATCTAGCCCTGGAGCGTCTGCTAGGCCGCAATCCCACAGCTATGAAAGATGTTCTAAATGACTTTCTGTCGATCGAAACCGGATTTTGATAACGGGATTGGGGGCGAGAACATAAAGGGACACTTCTCAATTTTGCTCGGATCGACGCAACCATAAGAAGCCTACCGCGCCGTCCACCCTCCATCAATCAACAACGTGTGCCCCGTAATCAGCGAAGCCGCAGCGGAAGCCAGAAACACAACCGCACCCGCAACCTCGGGCGGCTCCCCAATCCGGTGCAACCCGGCAATATTTTCAACCGTCTCCGCATAAAAAACAGGATCGGCAAGCGCAGCCTCCGTCCCCGGCGTCCGAATAAACGTAGGCGCAACCGCATTCACGCGAATCCCGTACTTACCCCACTCCACCGCCAGGCACTTCGTCAGGTGCGAGATCGCCGCCTTCGTCATGCAGTACACCGACTCGGTCGGCAACGCCGCAAACCCCGCCTGCGAGCCCATATTGATAATCGTGCTCCCGCGCTGCTCAATCATGATGCGCCCTGCAGCCTGGCTAGCGAAAAACGTACCCTTCAGGTTAATCGCCAGCGTGCGGTCAAAATCCTCCTCGCGCACATTCTCAGCAAGGTTCGTCGGCGCAACCCCAGCATTGTTCACCAGGATGTCGAGCCGCCCGAAGTGTTCCGCAGCCTTCTCAATCGCCCCTCGAACCTGCCCGGTATCGCCCATGTCCATCTGTAACGGCAACACCCGCCGCCCGCGCGCCGCAATCTCCGCAGCCAGCCCGCCATCCTGCTCCAGATCGCGCAGTCCAATGGCAACATCCGCTCCGGCCTCAGCCAGCGCCAACGCAATAGCCCGCCCCAACCCACGCCCCGCCGCAGTCACCAGCGCAATCTGCCCATCCAGCATGAAAGACGGTAACGCCTTTACAACTTCACTCATATCCCGATTCCTTCTACCCTTCACTCGCACTCGATACTACATTGAGAGTTATCGCACTCGTTTCAGAGACAGCTTTACTGCGCCGGGTCAACTTTAAGCAGCGTTTGTTCGACTGGGGCATGGTTGCCAATGCAGACATGGCCCGGGAGAAAGCTATGGGTAGTACGAAACCGTGCCTGGATCGTTTCAGGTATGGCATTAATTAGCTTGTTCAACAAAGCGATTTGCGTGACACGGCCGCGACTTTACCATTGGCAGTGATGCTAAAGGAGAACTAATTTCTCATTCATAGAAGGCGGCCGAAATCCATAAGCTCGGAAATTTGTAGAGCCAAGCCATAAAATTCCGTAAACTCATACCTGTCTGAGTCTGGCTGCCAGTAGCGTCCATGGGCCATCCAGTGACGGAACTTACAGGCACTCTCCAACTTGATAATAGCTTGTCTGTGGAACTCAGATTCTGCCATCCAGATTTTGAACAAGTCGATAATCCGAACCTTCGCCTTATTTTTCTCATTTAATTCCTGAAAAGCGCGCGAAACACCATCCTCTGACTTTCCCGAGACCCGCTCTCAATAGTCTAAATAAAACGCCGCCTCCAAACTACTCACAAGCACAAGCGATGCTTGCCAATCAGATTCTCATAGTCTCACCTGAAGTTTTTTGAAATTTCCGCGAATGACTCACCGACAAACTGATTCTTAAACCTTATGAGAGTAGGATTGAAGTAGGACCGTGGTGCTGCTTGTACATCAGTACAGGTTTTTCCGCGCACCGGGTTGAAATATTGACAGCATCACTCAAAGCAGGCATACAGACCTATGGCCGCCTTCTGCATGGTGATTGCATGACAAACGCGTACGTCTCTACTGATAATTTCCTGCGGCGACTCCTTCATATATGCGAGTCGGAGAATAGCGATTGCTTTTCGCTAGGGGTTGACGATTCCGAAACATGGCCACGGTTCAAGATATTTGGAGGCGATCGCAACTGTCCTGCTTTGCAAGGCTACTTTGTAGAGCAGGGGTCTAGTTTTTGGCAGGTTAGCGAATCAGGTCGAGAAGTCTTCACAAAGGACCAATCCTCATTGGAACTATTTTACGAAGATATAAAAGAGGTCATTCACACCCTAGCAACAAAGGGATTTGTTGAAGAAAGATGGAGAAATTCGTCAGGGAAGGTCGTCCGTTCATTAGCTAGAATCACAGTTCCCGATGGAGCAGTAATTTTCGGCAAGCCGCCTTCCGTCTGGATGCGCGATTTGCATCGGGAGAGAGTAGTGTTTGCCCCTCTTTGCCCCAAGTAACGGCACACAGTCCAAACCTACTGATTGGAAGAAAATAGGCTCGTGTCTTGCGAGCAGCACGCTCGATTACTATGAGCTTGCGGGTGTAACGGGGCTATCCAGTTTGCTTGCGATATGGTGTTTCCATATCTCTTCAAGCTTCAACCGCGAGATAAAACCTTGCTGCCCATTCAGGCAGGCGAAAGGGTCGCAATAAGTTCGTACAGGGTTTCAGCAGTCAAGTCCACAAATGTTCGTTGCGCAGAGGCAGTCATGAGCTTCTAAACCCATGCAATCGGTAAACTGCTGCTGGGTGGCCCAATCTCCATGCCGATATTGACATGAGAGGATGATGCATTTGATCTAACTCGTACCATGGACGCTACGTCACGCGCTTCCTTACTAACCAGAATAAGTGCCGCGCTTCCGGCAGGGCCGGTTACCTGCACACGCCCCTTGGTCCCGATAAGAAAAGTCCCGACAGGCTCAAATTGAATTTCTATCTTGCCGACACGTAAAAGGAGGCTTGGTGACTCGTAGAAGCCTAATGGTTCTTCAAACAGGCGAATGGTTGAAGCTTCTACTTCAATTTGTTTTGCTCGTATATAAGTTTCTAAGTACGAGCGTATGGTCGCATACAGCTGATCGAGATAGCTCAACCATTGCTCAATTTCTTCCTGAGCGCTTACTTGCTGCTCCAGCGTCGCCTTCGGGTCATCCTGTTGCGGCTGATGCTGCCTGACGAAACTCTCAAATGAGGCTTGATCCACGTGTTCCTCCGACTCGGCTGCCTGAGGGTCAGCCATATGCCCATGATATTTCGAAACGCAGGGAACATACATCGCACGCAGCCGAACTTCAACCCTCAAAACAATCCCTCCCACCTCACCAATTACAGCCCAGGCTTTATCGCCCGCCCACCCTCTGGCATAATCCAGCCGCCTTGCAGTAACTTCAAAGCATCAGTTTCTCTCCAGAACAAGCGGCAAGGGGCAACACAATGGCAGGCAAAATAAAGCTTCTCGCCGCACACGTACTAGCAGCCGCACTCGGAACCACAGGCATGCACGCACAAACCGCAGCGACCCACCCCCAAACCCCCGGCGCTCCCCCCGCAGTCCAAAGCCGCGACTACGACCTCACCAACTACCCCAACGGCATCTCCGCAACCTACACAACCCGCAACTTCCACTTCACCGACGGCGAACAACTCCCCGACCTGCGCCTCCACTACGTCACCCTCGGCACCCCGCACCGCAACCCCGCAGGCCAAGTCGACAACGCCGTCCTGATCCTCCACGGCACCGGTGGCACCGCAGCGCAATTCCTCGGCCCTGGTTTCGCCGGCATCCTGTTCGCCCCCGGCCAAGTGCTCGACGCCGCCCGCTACTACATCATCCTGCCCGACTCCATCGGTCACGGCCTGTCGTCCAAGCCAAGCGACGGCCTGCACCTGCGCTTCCCAAAGTATGACTACGACGACATGGTGCGCGCCCAGCACCTCCTGCTCACTGAAGCGCTACACATAGACCATGCCCGCCTCATCCTCGGCACCAGCATGGGCTGCATGCACGCCTTTGTCTGGGGTGAGACCTACCCCGGCTTCAGCGACGCGCTCATGCCGCTCGCCTGCCAGCCGGTTGAGATCGCCGGGCGCAACCGCATGACCCGCAAAATGGTCATCGACAGCATCGAAAGCGACCCAACCTTCAACAACGGCGACTACCAAACCGAGCCGATAGCCGGCCTGCGTGCCGCCTATGACGTCGAGCTCCTCATGGGCTCAAGCCCCCTGCAAATGCAGGAGCACGCCCCTACCCGCGACCAGGCGGACGCGTCCCTAAAATCCACGCTCGACCGCGTAATACCCACCCTTGACGCCGACGCCATGATCTACCAGTTCGCAGCCTCCCGAAACTACAACCCCTACCCCAGGCTCGCAACCATCACCGCACCGCTGCTCCAAATCAACTCCGCCGACGACTTCATCAACCCGCCTGAACTGCACATCTCGGACACCGCCATCCACCGGGTCCCGCACGGTCAATTCGTGCTGCTGCCGATCACGGAGCAAACACGCGGCCACGGCACCCACACCCTACCCGCAATCTGGCAGCCGTACCTCAAGCAGCTCATGGATACATCCGCCCCAAAGTAAAACCGCCTCCCGGTACTCTGGCGCATCGCACCCCCTTTGCTTTACCGTAGTTGCGGCGGGCGTGTGTTCGCGCGCCATGGGCGATCAATAAGGGGCATTGCAATGGCAGGCAGGATGAAGATTTTTGCGGCATGCGTACTCGCAGCCGCGCTTGGAAACACATTTGGAACAGCACACGCGCAAAGAACAGTAGCCCAGCACCACATCGATGAACAGCGCCAGGCAGAGGAAGCCAAACGAATCGCAGCGCTCCCCTGGATGCAGACAGACAGCGGCCTCACCCCCGATCAGCGCGCCGACATGGTGCTCAAGCAGATGACCCTCACGGAAAAGCTGAGCCTGCTGCACGGCAACGGCATGGCCCACACCGTGCAGTGGCAGCGTCCTGAGCTCGCCCAATCCAACAACGGTGCCGGGTTCATCCCGCCCATCAAGCGCCTCGGCATCCCCGGCATTGACATGTCCGACGCAGCCTACGGCGTCCGCTCCTCCGGCGACAACGGTCGCTACTCCACCGCCCTGCCCAGCGACGCGGGCGCGGCCTGCGCCTGGGACCGCAAAGCTGCCTACGAGTACGGCTCCCTCATCGCCCGCGAGCTGCGCGCCCAGGGCTACAACATGAGCCTCGGCGGCGGCATCAATCTCACCCGCGAACCGCGTAATGGTCGTACCTTTGAGTACCAGGGTGAAGACCCCATGCTCGCCGGCACCCTCGTCGGCCAGGTCATGTCCGCTGAAAAAGCCGAGCACGTCATCTCTGACGTCAAGCACTACGCCATCAACGACCAGGAAACCGGCCGCAACATCGTCAGCACCGTCATCTCCAAACGCGCCATGCGCGAGACCGATTTGCTAGCCTTCCAAATTGGCATCCGCGACGCGCAGCCCGGTGCCGTCATGTGCTCCTACAACCGCGTCAACGGCGTCTACGCCTGCGAAAACGACTACATCCTCCACGATGTGCTTAAGGGCGCCTTCCAGTTCCCCGGCTTCGTGCTCTCCGACTGGGGCGGTACCCACTCCACCGTCAAGGCCTCGCACGCCGGCCTTGACAACGAGGAGCCGGTCGACGACTTCTTCGGCCTCGCCCTCAAAAAGGCGGTGGATAGCAAGCAAATTTCCATGGCTGAAATCGACGATCACGCCCACCGCATGTTGCGCTCCTACTTTGACGACGGCGTCGTGGACTTCCCCCAGCAACGGGGCGTAGTGGACGTGGAGCGCGACCTTGACATCGCCCAGCACGTCGAAGAAGGCTCCATCGTCCTGCTGAAAAACGAGCACAACATCCTCCCGCTCGAACCGAATAAAGCTAAAACCGTCGCCGTCATCGGTGCCCACGCCGACGTCGCCATGCTCTCCGGCGGCGGCTCCGCGCAAGTAGACCCACCCGGCGGCAACGCCATCGTCCCTCCCGGCAAAGGTGGCACGCACTGGCAAGACCACGTCTGGTTTCCCACATCTCCCATGAGGGAATTAGGAAAAACCCTCCCCACTGCCAAAATCGAGTTCAACTCCGGCGACGACCCAGCCGCCGCAGCCTCCCTGGCAAAGCAGGTAGACGTCGCCATCGTCTTCGTGCAGCAATGGGAGTCTGAAGGCGTAGACCTCACAACCCTTGCCCTGCCTGACAACCAGGACGCGCTCGTAGAAGCCGTCGCAGCCGCCAACCCCCACACCATCGTGGTGCTTGAAACAGGCTCCCCCGCGCTCATGCCATGGGCCGGCAAGGTCGAAGGCATCGTTGAAGCCTGGTACGGCGGTTCGCGCGGCGCAACGGCCCTCGCCAACGTGCTCACCGGCGCGGTCAACCCCAACGGCAAGCTTGTCAACACCTTCCCCATGTCTGACGCCGACCTGCCCCACCCCACCATCCCCCCGCTCCCCCCTGAAGACAAAGGCGCAGGCTCCGGCGCAGTCAACGACAGCTCCAACACCCACGGCGGCTACTCCGTTACCTACGATGAAGGCCTGAAGGTCGGCTACAAGTGGTACGAAGCAGAAAACAAGCCGGTCCTGTTCCCCTTCGGCTTTGGCCTCTCCTACACTACCTTCAACTACTCCGGCCTCAAAGTAACCTCGGCAGATACAAAAAGCGGCTCAACCAGCACCGATTCCAAGGGGCAGCTCGTCACCTTCACCGTAAAAAACACCGGTAAGCGCCCCGGCGCTGAAATCGCCGAAGTCTACGCCATGCTCCCCGCCGCCGCCCAGGAGCCGCCCAAGCGCCTCGTCGGCTTCGACAAGGTCATGCTGCAACCCGGCGAAAGCCGCGAGCTCACCATCGAAGTAGACCCGCTCTACCTCTCCGTCTACGACGAAGGCACAAACAACATGAAGATCGTCCCCGGCGCATACACCTTCGCCGTCGGCGGCTCCTCCCAGGCCCTGCCCCTCAAACACGAAGTAACCCTAAGCGAGGTACAACAAGTCTCGAAGTGACGGACACCCCACGTTTCGCATCCGAGACGTGGGGCCACATCCTGCTCAGAGGAGACCACATCGTGCTCAGGGGGTGTATGCAGCGCAGCCATCTATGAAACGGGTCATCCTGAGAAACGGGTCATCCATCCAAGAAGGGTCATCCTGCTAAGAAATGGATCACCCTGCCAAGAAGTGGATCACTCTGCCAAGGAATGGGTCATCCTGCCAAAAAACGGGTCATCCTGAGCGAAGCGAAAGATCTGCTTTCCCATCTATCTGCATATAAAGCAAACCTCTCGTCGCTTCGCTCCTCATGCTGACTTCGACTCGGAACGCGAAATCGGCAATGAGCAACTTTGCATACACCCTCTCACATCAGCTGTAGCCCTAACAGCCATCCTCAATGCCATCTGACAACCCCATTACCCAAACTCGTTGCAGCGCCTCATGAATAGTTGCTTCTGAGATAAGAGCAAAGGTCGCCATGAACACAGTGATAAAAATAATTCGCAGTCCAGCTTGTCTCGATCACGGGGTTCTCCGCAATTGAAGCTAATGTTTCAGGAAATGGTGTTTACTGCGAAGCTAAGTGCGGAGAGCTGATATGACTCGAGAAGTTTGCCTAAGAATCAGTTTGTTGCTGCTTTGTGCGTTCAGTAGAAACTCGTGGGGACTTGACAACCTCCAAAAAGTATGTGGCCTGAAGCTACCTCCCGGCGTACAGAATGTTCAGAGAGACATAGAGAAAGAGTCTGGTCATTCAATTATCTGCAAGCATGAACTCCTAAATGGAAAGACGGGAGAACAGATTGAAGCAAGAGGGAAAGTGATAGATGGAGTTCC
>CAXSFX010000003.1:0-70348 GCA_964236655.1 uncultured Acidobacteriaceae bacterium
ACCGCGAGCTACGGCAGCGCGCTCATGGGTTGTTCCACGGCAAAGGTCTGGCCTGCGCTTGTACTCTCATACACCCACAGGCCGTGAAAGTTGCCGCGCAGCTCGGGGTGCTGCTTTAGAAGGGCTGCCATCAGGGCTAGCGCGTCCTTGCGGGCGGCCACGGGGTCAGCCACGCTCAACGCGCGTGTGTCTACACGCAGGTCCAGAGAACCCAGGGTCGCGTCGGCCCGCAAACCGGTTACGGAAAACGTTTGCCCTTCTACCGGCACCGGCATGGGCTTGTTGCCGGGCAGCCCTTCCGGTTCCACTGCGGCAGTTTCGCGGCTCAGCTTTTGCAGGTTGTTGCTGGTGTAGAGGTCGGCCGGGCGTGCCAGGAAGGTTGCAGCCTGATCGTAGAGAAATGCGCTCCAGTTCTGCCCCTTGCCTTTGAGCTCTCGCGCCTGTTGCCAGAACCATGCGCTGTCATGGCCGTCCATGGTCAGGGGCCGGGTTGATAAGCCCGCTAACTCCCAGTGCGGTTCCGCTGCCGAGGCCGTGTTTTGCAGAATGAGCGCAAACTGCTGCGGAGTCTTGATGCCAGTTGCATGGAGTATCGCCAGGGCAAACTGGCCTTTGGGTAGCTGGCCAAGTGTCACCGTAACCAGCAGCGGCGAGCCGGGCACACTGCAAAAGAACTGCACATCGTCTTCCGTGCCTTGAATGTCGCCTGCGTCAAGCGCGTACAGGTTGGGAACTGTAAGGGTTGCGCCGGTCAGCGAAGGTCCCAGCGTGGTGACGGTCTCGGCAATACCGTCAAAGCTACCGGCTACCGAAGGGATGGTGGAAACCTTGAGGGCTGCCGCATCTCCGCGCAGCACATCGCCGCCCAGCTGATGCGCGGCGTTGAACAAGGCGGCTCGCTGCTCACCCGCAAGCGCCGAGCCTACCGTGCAGGAGACAGCATGGGCAGGCAGGCAGGGCAGAGTGAGGAGAAGGGAAGCCAGTGCAGCGGATGGGAAGGGTCTCACGCGAAAGTCACCTGCGGGCGCGGATACCGAATGCGCAATATCCCCAGTCTAGTACAGTTAGGTGTATAGCCTGTGCAAGCCGGGAGGGTCCATGCGGCGCAATCGTCTCTTTTATCGCCTTGCTGCTATCGGCTTGCTTGCAGGCGGGGCGGCAAGTTGGGCGCAGGGGCCTCCAGCAACCCCCTCTTCGCTACTGGACCAGGCACCGGGTGCTCCCGTAATTCATTACAGCGGCGGCATGCTGACCATTGAGGCTACCAACAGCAGCCTGCGCGCCATTCTTGATGGTCTAGGCAAACAAACCGGAACCACGGTACAGGGCCTGAGCCATGACGAGCGTGTGTTCGGCATCTATGGGCCGGGCAATCCGCAGGAAGTGTTGGCTTCGCTGCTCGATGATTCCGGGTATAACGTCGTGATTTCAGGCAAGAGCGCCGACGGGGCGCCGCGTGAAATCGTGCTGACAGCCAGCTCCGGTGGAAATGGCCCTTCAAGCGGGAGCCAGGGCGGACATACACAGGCAGCAGACGAAAACGACGAGGATGCCACGGATAACGGACAAATACAGCCGCCGCAGCCGGCCTTGTTTGCGCCGCAGCCGCAGCTACAGCAGCCGCAGCCGGGTACCTCGCCATCGCAACAGCAGGTAAAGACGCCGCAACAACTGCTGGAAGAGTTGCAGCGCCTGCGACAGGGGCCTGCTGCGAGCGGTGCTCCGCAGCCTTAAAGCTTTTGCCGGGGAGCTATTTTATGTAAGTGGATGCAGCACCGGCCAGTCGTCAGCCCAGTCCACTTGCTCTACCCACAAGTCCAACGCACCGTTTTCGCTGCGGTGCAGGACGTGGAAGGCTAGTAACGTTTTGGTTCCGTCCGGGCTTTGCCACAGGCTGCCGCCGCCGGGAGCCAGCCAGTTTGCGTCACTTGTCAGCAGAACGGTTCCGCTGCCCGCGAGCATGTTGCCACCGTTTTCTGTTACAAACGGCCCGTGTACGCTGCGCGACCGCCCTACAATTTGCTGATAGGTGTCTTTCTCGATGGGGATTTCACAGCAAAGGCCTACTGAAGCAAACAGGTAGTACCAGCCGTTGTGCGCCACCATGGCGGCCCCTTCCAGCGCACCGTTCAACGTAGCGGGCTGCTGGGCCAGGTGGTAGCGGGTTGCGCCGGGTAGCAGCTTGCCGGTTGCGGGGTCCAGCTCTCCCTGGTAGATACCGCCCCAGTATGAGCCGTAGTTGAGCCAGACGTGCGACTGACCGTTTGAAGTGTCGACAAATACATTGGGGTCAATCGCGTTGAAATCCGCTCCATTCGTCGAGGCCAGCACCGGCCCACCATCGACCCAATGGTAGAGTGGGTCGTTTGGATCGAGAGTTGCATTCGTGGCCTGGCCGATGGCGGAGTGTTGCGCGCCGAGCGACGACACGGCGTAGTAGAGGTGGTACTTGCCTCCGAAGAAGGAAATATCCGGTGCCCAGATACCTGTTACACCCGGATACTGCGCGGCGATCCAGGTCGGCAGTGTGTCGAAGACATAGCCGCAGCTTTGCCAGGTGAGTCCGTCCGGGCTGCATCGTTGCGCGATGAAATGGGGGCTGTTCAGGAACGGTAAATCAGTTGTGTAGCTTACGTAGCTGCCGTCCGCACGGCGTATCAGGCTGGGATCATGCACAGGAACAATGTTGCCTTGTAGAGGATCGGCAGCGGAAAGCGGTGTAAAAGATGTTGAAGGCACAAGTGCAGCAGCAGATTGCTGCGGGGTTTGCGTCCCGGATGAGGAACAACTGGAGATCAACCCCAGGAAAAATGAAGCTACCATATATAGGACTGCGCGCACTTACACATCCTTCCAGCGGTACATGTCGGTTTGCGGCAGCCCGAAATGCGCCAACACGCGAAACGCAAACTGCCGTGCCATTTCTGTCGAGTCGACAGGGCGGTTATAAAACGCCGGAATCACCGGAAAGATCACTGCGCCGGCATCTGCTGCCAATGACATGTTGCGTAGGTGAATTTTGTTAAAAGGCGTTTCTCGAACGCATAGCAGTAATTGCCGCCGCTCTTTGAGGCATACATCCGCAGCGCGGCCAAGCAGTGTTTGCGCCATACCGTTGGCGATTCCGGCCAAAGTCCC
The DNA here is from genome assembly GCA_964236655.1 of uncultured Acidobacteriaceae bacterium. Lineage (GTDB taxonomy): Bacteria > Acidobacteriota > Terriglobia > Terriglobales > Acidobacteriaceae > EB88. The sequence goes on from CAXSFX010000003.1 coordinate 3,139, forward strand.
CATGCTGCACGGCATGACAATCATGCCGGATGAGGGATAGCTGCCGCTGGCGATATTTGCCCCGATGTCGCTTTCTACCAGCTGCTCGATCTTGCGCGAGGGCGCGCCGAGCAGCTTTTCGATGAGCTGGTTGCGCCCGCTCAGGCTCAGCTCCTCCGCCATGACGCGCAGCGAGCTCTCACTGGCTACGCAGTGTACCTTGGTGACCCGGTCATCGCGCTCCAAGGCAAGCAAAAGCTGCTGCGCAAAGACGGAGCCGCTAGCACCGGTGATACCGACTGTGACATTCATGCGCCCAGTACCCGCGCAAAGATGGCATCGACATTGCCGAGCTGCCGTTGCAAGTCAAAAGTCTTCGCCAGCTTTTCCGGGGTGAGTTTGCCCGTAATTTCGACGTCAGCGGAGACCAGGTCACGGAAGACCAGCTCCTCTTTCCAGGCGTGCATGGCATGGGTTTGTACCAGCCGGTAGGCATCCTCGCGCAGCATGCCGGCCTCGGTCAGATCCAGAAGCAGCTGGCCGCTGAAGATAAGCCCGCCGGTGCTTTCGAGGTTGCGCAGCATGCGCTTTGGGTACACCAGCAGGTTGCTGATGAGCGCGGTGGTTTTCGCAAGCAGGTAGTCGGTCAGGATCGTCGAGTCGGGCAGGATGACGCGCTCGACCGATGAGTGGGATATGTCGCGCTCATGCCACAGTGCGACGTTTTCATACGCGGCCTGCGCGTTGGCCCGAACCACACGGGCCAAGCCTGAAATCTGTTCGGAAGCAATGGGATTGCGCTTGTGGGGCATCGCGGACGAGCCCTTCTGCTTCTCCGAAAAAAACTCCTCGGCTTCACGCACTTCCGTTCGTTGCAGGTGGCGAACCTCGGTTGCGATCTTGTCGAGGGTCGCGGTGATGATGGCGAGTGTGGAGATGTAGTGCGCGTGGCGGTCGCGCTGCAATACCTGCGTGGCGACCATGGCGGGCTCAAGGCCCAGCTTTGCGCAGATGGCTTCTTCATGCTCGGGCTTGAGATGGCCGAAAGTGCCGACCGCACCTGACAGCTTGCCGACGCGCATGCCCTCGGCTGCGGCGTCAAAGCGCACGATGTTGCGCCGGGTTTCGGCATACCAGTTCAGCAGTTTCAGGCCGAAGGTGGTGGGCTCGGCATGCACGCCGTGGGTGCGGCCGATGACGGGGGTGTGCTGGAATTCAAGCGCCCGCTTGCGGAGGACCGCCGCGAGCGCCAGGAGGTCTTCCCGCAAGATCGCAGAGGCGGCCTTGACCTGCAGCGACTGCGCGGTGTCCACCACGTCGTTTGAGGTAAGCCCGTAATGGAGCCAGCGCGATTCCGGGCCGATCTTCTCGGCAACGGCTGTTGTGAAAGCGATGACGTCGTGCTTGACTTCAGCCTCGATGGCTTCAATGCGCGCGAGGTCGAAGCCGCCGCGCTCGCGGATAGCCTTCGCGGCTTCCATGGGCACTACGCCTGCTTCGGCCAGGGCTTCGCTTGCCGCGGTTTCAACCGCGAGCCAGCTTTGATACTTGTTTTCATCGGTCCAGATGCGGCCCATGGCCGGGCGTGTGTAGCGTGCGATCAATCGGGGTCGTCCATTCCGGCGCGGCTTTCTTCCTCGCCGAAGCTGATTGTATCGGGTTGGGATATGAGGTTTGTTTGTTAGCAGAAAGCCGGGCGGTAGACTGACGGTAGGGGTGAGTCATGGCGACCTTGGCGCAGTCGGCGCAGACATCGAAACTATCCGCAATATCAATGGAAGAGTACTTGCGGGCAAGCTACCGCCCGGATTGCGAGTACATTGACGGGGAACTGCTGGAGCGTAATGTGGGGAAATGGGAGCATGCACGGGTGCAGTGTTGGCTGGCAGCGTGGTTCGTTAATCATGAAGCGGCCTGGGATGTCATGGCTTCAACCGAGTGGCGGACGCGTGTAGCACAGACGCGGGTGCGCATCCCCGATCTTGTTCTAGTCAAGCCGGGAAAGCAGCCCGATGTGCTTGCGCAGCCGCCGGTGCTGATGGTCGAGATACTTTCACCCGATGACACCTACACAGAGATGAAGAAGCGCGTGGCTGACTACCAGCGGATGGGTGTTGAAGCTATTTGGATCATCGACCCGGATACGCAGACCGGGCAGATGTGTGTGGGCGAGACGTGGACCGACGCTCGCAGGCTCCTGGTTGCGGGTACCCCGATCTACGTGGAGTTGGACGAACTTTTCCTTTATCTGGACCGGACGGCGAACCCTGGCTGAACAAGAGACGGCGGCAGCGCCTCAGCCGCGGCATGATGCGCATCCAACTCGGCGTGAGTGACACTACCAACATTAAAGTGGGGGACAGGATGGAAGAAGTCGTAACGGTTGCGAACTTCAGCGAGCCGATCGAGGCTGAAATGGCACGAGGCAGGCTTCAGTCGGCCGGCATTGAGGTGTTTTTGGCGGGTGAGAATGCCCGCATTCTGGAGCCGGGCCTTGCGCCGCTGCGCCTGCAGGTTGCTGCTGCGGATGCTGAAGATGCACGCGCTATCCTGGCCGATGCGGGTCAGGAACTTGCTGAAGCTGACGCCGGGGTTGTGATCCACCCGAACGAACTACCGTAGAGGTGCCAAGCAGGGGCGTGGCTACTCTGCCACGCCCAGCCGCTCGCTCATTTCTTCGTACAGGAAGCCCTCGCCGGGCCGGTATGGCTGCACCCACTCGCCATTGATGACGAATTGCGGAATGGCGCGTTTGCCGACATGCTGGATCACTTCATCGGCGGCCCCGGGGGTACGCTCGATATCAATTTCCTGGTATGCGATCTGGTGCTTTTCAAGAAAGCGTTTGGCCTCGCGGCAATCACGGCACCATGCGGCGGTGTAGAGGGTCAAGGTCATAGAAGCTGATTATATCGGTGAATCATACGGGTGCAACAATCCGCCTGGCTTGAAAGAACGCGCGCAGGATTGCGCCGCATTCGTCGGCAAGTACTTCAGGGTGCACCTCCAGGCCGTGGTTGAGCCGGGGGTGGTTGAGCACGGAAAGCACCGAGCCTGCGGCACCGGCTTTGGGGTCAAGCGCGCCGAAGACCAGCCGTTCAAGCCGCGCGTGGGTCATGGCTCCGGCGCACATGGCGCATGGCTCCAGGGTGCTGTACAGCGTGCAGCGTAGCAGCCGGTAGTTACCCAATGCGCGCCCGGCAACGCGCAGCGCCACAACCTCAGCATGTGCGGTCGGGTCGCTGTCACGCAGCATGCGATTTTGCCCGGTGGCCAGCAACCGGTCGCCCAGGAAAAGTACAGCCCCTACCGGCACCTCGCCTGCGTCAGCAGCCAGCTGAGCTTCAGCCAGCGCGAGCTGCATGCGTTGCTCATCCAGCACGTCAGCCGGCAGAGACGGCCTCAAGCACCGGTCCCGCATCGACCCAGTTGCGGAAAACGGCTACCAGCTCTTCTACATCTGCGCCTTCACCCTTAAACCGGTGGCTGCTCAGGGTGCAGCGCAGCCACATTCTGGGGGTTGCACCGTCAATGGCGCATAGAGCCATGCGCCGGGGCGCGGAGCCTGCCGCCGTAGTGTCATGCAGCTCAATCTGCAGCTGCCAGCCGTGCCGTCCATAGCTACGCAGCGGCTGGAGCAGCATGCCCTTCCGGTGCTCCCAATCTCCGTTACATTGCTGCCGATACCACGTCTCTAGCCATTCCAAATCATTGATTGCCACGGCCTCTATGTGCCTTTTTACCGGCGGGCTGCCCTTGCGTCATGCAGTGGAGCGCGCCGAGACCCCAGATAAAGTCGCCGCAGTGGATGCCGTGAACGGTGTGCGCGGGAAACAATTCCGCGAGCGTATTCAGTGCAATACGGTCGCTGGGGTCGTTGAATGTTGGCACGAGCACCAGCCCATTCGCAATGTAAAAGTTGGCGTAGCTCGCCGGGAGCCGTTGTTCTTCGAAGATCACCGGGTTGGGGCAGGGAAGCGTGACGATGCGGAACTCATGATTACTGCGAGTGCGCGCGGCGTGCAGCCTGTCAAGATTTTCGGCTAGCGGCAAGTGGTTTTCGTCCGCTGGATTCGGTTCAACCACCGTCACAATCGTGGTTTCGTCCACAAAGCGGGTGATGTCGTCTACGTGGCCATGCGTATCGTCGCCGGCAATGCCCCGATTGAGCCAGATTACCTGGTCGATGCCCAGATAGTCGCTGAAAACCTGCTCCAATTGCTCGCGGCTCAGTCCGGGATTACGCGCCTGCACGTCGCTCAACAGGCATTCTTCCGTGGTCAGCAGGATGCCCGTGCCGTTGGTGTCGATGGAGCCGCCTTCGAGCACGATCCGGTGCTCAGTGCCATCGGCAAGCCCGATAGTAGGCTGCCAGTTCGGTAGTACCAGCAGCTCCACGACACGGCCCGGCAGCGCGTCGTCAAGCTGCCAGTCGTCGTATTTGGCCCAGGCGTTGAAGTGCCAATCCGTTACCCCGAGCGCGCCTGCCGCATTTGTCACGAAGATCGGGCCGGAGTCGCGGGTCCATACGCGGTTGGTCGGCCACACATGGAACTGCACCTGCGGCAGGTGGACCCCGGTACGATGCAGCAGGCTGCTCGCATGCGCTTCCATTGCCGCGTCATCGACCAGGATGTGGACTGTTTCTACCTGCGCCAGCGCCCGTACGATCTCGCAGTACACCCAGGGGATGGGCTCGAAGCGACCGGGCCAATCCTCCGGGTTGTGCGGCCAGGCGAGCCAGGTGGCTTCATGCGGTGCCCACTCGGCGGGCATGCGGTAGCCGTGTTCGCGCGGGGTTCCCTTCACTTTTCGCGTCACTTCAAGTCTCCCAGGGTTGTTGCGTCGAGGAAGCGGTTCACAATCGGCTGGTACGAGTCGATGCGACGGTCGCGCAGGAAAGGCCAGTTGCGCCGCTGGTCTTCGAGCGCGGTCATGTTGACTTCAGCTATCAGCACTTCTTCCGTGTCATGCGAGGCCTGCGCAATCACGCGCCCAAACGGGTCTGCAATGAACGACCCGCCCCAGAACTCCAGCCCCGGTCCATCGACACAGTTGCCCCGGATGTCGCCATGTTCCATGCCGACGCGATTGGGCGCGGCTACATACACGCCGTTTGCGATGGCGTGCGAGCGCTGGATTGTCTGCCAGGCATCGTACTGCGAGGGGCCATGCTCGGCTTTCTCATACGGGTGCCAACCGATAGCGGTTGGGTAAAACAGAACGTTCGCGCCTTGTAGTGCAGTAATGCGCGCGCCTTCCGGGTACCACTGGTCCCAGCACACCAGTGTGCCTACGCGGCCCACGGCGGTGTCGCAGGCACGGTAGCCCAGGTCGCCCGGGGTGAAGTAGTACTTCTCGTAGTACAGCGGGTCGTCGGGGATGTGCATCTTGCGGTAGAGGCTGGTGATGGCACCGTCAACGCCGAGTGTGGCGGCGGTGTTGTGGTAAAGCCCCGGTGCACGACGCTCAAACAGCGACGCGATGACCGTGACCTTTTCCTCGCGCGCGACGGCACCGAGGCGCTCCGTGCTGGGGCCGGGGATGGGTTCGGCCAAGTCGAACAGGGCGGTATCTTCGCGCTGGCAAAAGTATTGCGTGCGGAACAGCTCAGGAAGGCAGATGACCTGCGCGCCGTCACGGGCGGCGCGGCGCACCCAGTCCGCGGCGCGGTCTAGATTGTCATCAGGGTCCGGGGTGCAGTGCATCTGCACCAGGCCGATGCGGAAGTTTGGGGAGGATGGCATGAGAACTCCTTCAAAGACAAACAGGGGAACAGATTCTATCCAGAATCTCAAAATATGATGGCTTGTGCGATAACGGCATCATGGCTTCACCCAAGATTCACCCAAGGGGCTGTCTGACGTTAATTCTTTATACGGCTTCCAGGAATGGAAGCGGCCTTCACCGTCACGGCTTTATGTTGTTGTGCGTCACCCCGGCCGGCGGTGCTATTTTTGGATGACAATCCTGTAGCAGGACGTATTAAGCGACCCGCACAGCATCCCCGAGGGTACATGTACAAACTTTCTCTATCCATAGTTAGCCTGGCTTTGCTGGTTGCCTGCGGCGACAACAAGAAACCAAGTGAAAGCCACTTCAAAGACGCGATCAATGCACACCTGGTGAAGGGTGGCCAGGCTTGTGTATCCCTTGCAGATAGGTTGCCGATTGACGTCTCCGACGCGCAACAAAGACGAAATGCCGGGTCCGGTGCAAAGCTCGCTGCCATGCCCGCTGCCTTGCAGCAGGCGGGATTGCTGCATTCATCGCACATAGTTGCAGTCATGCATGACTCGTATGGATTGGGTAGTTCCCAGCCACAGCCACTCACGCGCTATGAGCTGACAGATGAAGGAAAGAAGTACTTCAAGCAAACGCCTAACTTATTCGGCGGTCAGACCAGCGATTTTTGTTATGGGCAGGAGAAGGTTGATTCCGTAGTGAAGTGGACGGAGCCCATGACCATGGGGCCATACACGATGACGCAGGTGACCTACACCTACAAACTTGAGAACTTTGCAGACTGGGCAAAACGACCTGATATTCAAGGCGCGTTCCCAAACATCAAAGCTAATCTCGACGGTGCCACGAAGACGGAAGCAAGTGCTGAACTACAACTTACCAATAAAGGTTGGGAGGTTCCAGGACAGTAACACTTGCGTCTGCCGATGTCTGACGGCATAGTTATTAAAATGAGCTGGGATTTGTGATGACTTGAAGGCGAGCGTGTTTGCGGTTGAAGATAAGCTGAAATCCGGATTAGCGCAGCAGCCGAAGAAATACGTCTCTTACACGGCTGATAGTTACTTGGTTGCATATCTTATTTAATGACTAACGAAGTGCCAGCAGCAGCTTGGCTGTGGTTACAGCTTGCCCAGCGTGGCGCTGGGTGTGGTCAGCGAGATGAACGAGCAGCCCGCCGAGTGTGGTGGGCAGACGCTTGCCGCCTACGGCCCTGGGCTGCTCTATTTCCCCTAGAGGCAAACTCTGAATGCGGTACTCCGCCTCACGGACGGCGCTGCCGAACTCCGCGAGCAGGGCCTGGCGATTTATGCCCGGCTCCAGCTCGACCCGTAAGGCGGCTTGCTGGATTATGTTGAGCGGCGAGCCTTCAGCGTAGGTCAGCAGGCGGTCGAGCGAGTGCGCGATATGGCGGACGTGGAAGGCGAATGGCGTCAGTCCGAAAGGCTTGGCGTGGATTTCCTCATCCGTGAGCTGTGGAGCCCAGTGCTTCACGTTTTCCTGCGCCAGCAGCAGGGCGTGGAGCACGGCGCGCGGGATGGCCGGGACGTCGGTGAGTGTGCCGCGAAGCCATGGTTCTACTTGCGGGTCTACCTGGCCTGTCAAGTCTGTCATTGTCTACAGGTTATGACGGGCGCGGAAAGCGCGCACAACTTCTACGACATCCTTGTGCTCGCCATCGACGGCTTCATTCATGGCGCGCATGTCATCGGCAGTGACTTTGCCTGCCAGGTCGGCAAAGGCAGGGCGCAGTTGGGGCCAGTGCGCGAGCGCGGCTCCGCGTACCAGCGGGACGGCCTGGTACGGCGGGAAGTAGTATTTGTCATCGGCAAGTACCTTGAGGTGCCGCGCCGCGATGGGTCCATCGGTCGAGTTGCCGGCGATGATCGTGACCTGGTGCGAGCCGAGCGCGCGGTACAGTAGGCCCAGGTCCATGGTGCGCGGTGCGCCTGCGAAGTGGAGGCCATAGGCGGCTTCGAGACCGTGCAGGCCGTCAGGGCGCTCCTCAAACTCGTAGCCCACGCCGAGCGGCCACTTCGGTGCGAGCGGGACTGCCTGCGAGAGCATGTTGATGCCGGCCATGCCGGGGTCGGTGGGCTGCACGATCATGGCGAAGGTGTTTTCAAACCCGAGCGGCTCTGTGGCGACGATGCCGTACCGCTCTTGATATAGGTGGCGGACTACGGCTAATGACGCGGCCTGGTTCTGTTCCGGGTCGGGCATGCGGATGGGCGGCTGCTTGAGGATGGCGGTGAGCGCGGTACCGGTGTACTCGACGTAGGCGTCGATGCGTCCGGAGACAATGGCTTGCTGCGCGATGTAGGAGCCTGCGAGGTAGAAGCGGCGCTCGACTTTGAGGCCGGTTTTTGCTTCGATGTGCTGGGCTAGAAGCTCGCCGAGTACGACCTGCTCGGTGAAATTTTTTGCGCCGATGACCGGGCGGTCGAAGCGCGGCGGGGCACAGGCTGTAAGGAAAGGAAGCAAAGCCAGCAGCAGTGTGAGCGCATATATTTTCAACGATCCCGCCCCGGCACCCGCAGCTTCGATTCTGCAAAGCCAAGCAGGGTATCCGCTCCAAGCGCCAGCAGCGCAGCTGGGATTGCCCCGGCTAGTACCAGTCGGTTATCGACCGAGGCGACGCCGCGGAAGATGAACTCGCCCAGGCCGCCTGCGCCTACTGCTGCTGCAATGGTTGCGATGCCCACTGCCGTGACAGTGGCCGTGCGCAGACCGGCCAGGATGACTGATGCGGCCAGCGGCAGCTCTACCTTGACCAGTCGCTGCCAGCCGGTCATGCCGAGTGCGTGGGCTACGTCGATCACTGCGGGCTCGACGCCGCGAATGCCGACATAGGTGTTGCGCAGGATGGGCAGCAGGGCATAGCCGCTCAGCGCTACGATGGCGATGCGGTCGGCGCGCTCGCCCAGCCACGGTAGCGGCAGCAGGAAGCCGAACAGAGCGAGTGACGGGATGGTCTGGATGATGTTGGCTACTGTGAGCACCGGCTTGGCCAGCTTGCCGTAGCGCGTCAGCAGGATGCCCAACGGTACGCCGATGCCGGCGGCAAACAGCAGCGCCGCGCCGGTGAGCCATAGATGCTCAAGGGTGAGGGTGGCTATCTCGGTTGCGTGCTCGCGTAGGAAGCTCTCGGCGAGTAGCGGGGCCAGGGTCGGGGCCAGCATTTGGGCCAGCGTCGGAGTCAGCATTTGGCTAGTATCGGGGCCGGGGAGGTGGAGGCCGCTAGGGAAAATATGGCTAGCAGAGGCGCAAGGGAGGGAGCGGACGCTGATGCCGACGCCGCCGCGGACGCCGATGCGGAAAACGCCGCGAGCACGCTCATGCGCTCACCCGGCGCTCGCCGCGATGGAACGCCTCGACATACTCGGCAATGGCGGGCTGCCGCGAATGCAGGAACTCAGACGGGGCGAGATCGGCCTCAATGCGCCCATCCGCGACCAGCACGATGCGGTCGGCGAGGTACATGGCCTCATCAAGATCATGCGTTACCAGCAGCACGGTCTTGGCCTGGCCGCTCTCGCGCAGACGCCCCAGCAAGGCACGGAGCATGTCCTGCATTTCAGCGCGGGTGAGCGGATCGAGCGCACCGAAGGGCTCATCCATCAGCAGGATGGGCGGCTCAGCGGCGAGAGCGCGCGCCAGGCCGACGCGCTGGCGCTGGCCTCCGGAAAGCTCGTGCGGGTAGCGACCGGCGAAGCGCTGGGGGTCCAGGCCGACCGAGTGCAATAGAGTGCTGACTTGCGCCGGGAAGCCTGCGCGCGGTTTACCGGCAAGCTCGGGAACCATGGTGACGTTGCGCGCGATCGACAAATGCGGGAACAACCCGGTTTCTTGAATGACATAGCCGATGCCGCGTCGCAGGGCAATTACGTCCTTGCGGGCAACGTCTTCGCCGTGCACGCGGACCGTGCCGGAGGTGGGCAGCGCCAACCGGTTGACCATGCGCAGCAGCGTGGTTTTGCCCGAGCCGCTACGGCCCAGCAGCACGGTGACGCTGCCTGCCGCAAGCGAGAGGTTCACGTTGTCCAGCAGTGGGCGGCCATCCCTTACGACGAGATGCACGCCCGAGAACTCAATGGCTGCCGCCATGCCTGCGATCCTGTCCCTACCGGGCTATACCGGTTTTTTGCGCCGGTTTCTAAGCCGGTTCGTCTTGCAGGCCCGGCTCGTCGTCCGCAGCGGTAGCCGGTAGAATGCCCGACGGTCCGGCCCCCTTGACGCGCACCACGGTGATCTTTGAAAAGCCTTCCTTGAACGAGGGCGCTCGCAGGCGCTCGGCCATCTTCTGCATCACGTCATCGGTTACGACCCGCTCACGGCGGCGATTGCGGTCCATGCAGACCTCAAACGGCACGTCGAAGAACACGGCATGCACGTCATAGCCGAAGCTCTTGGCCATTTTGATCCACTGGCGGCGCTCGTGGGGTGACAGGTTGGTCGCGTCCACGTAGTTCCAGGGCATTTTGGCGATGAGCCGGGCGCGCAGCAGCGAGCGCAGGGTCGAAAATACAAGGCCCTGATAACGCTGCTCGGTGATGTCATCGAACAGGATGGTGCGCAGCATGTCGCTTGAGAGCGGCTGCACGGCGCGGCGTTTGAACCAGGTTGTCTTGCCGGAACCGGGCAAGCCGATGGTGAGCACGACAAAGCCGCGCGGCGCGCGGGGGCTTGCCGCCTGCGCCTCGGGCGGCGGGGTCGAGGGTGATTCCGGCTGGGTTTCGTGTTCAAGCTTGCCTGTGGGTTCGTCCGTCCCCGCAACTGAAACCGGCTCGTGTTCGGCGAAGCCGCCCTGAAAGTCCCCGTCAGGCTCGTAGGCTTCGCTACCTGTTGCGCCTGATTCGCCTGGTGCGCCCGGTTTTTTACCGGCATCGGCTAGAGTGCCTTCCGGCTCGGCAAGTGCCGGCGCGCTGTCCATATAAGAGGGCCGCAGCGGTGCCATCTGCCCCTGCGGTATTTCCTGGCCTATTTTGCCGGTAGATTCTGAATCGTTCGGTGCACGTTTTCCGCGTCGTCTCATGATTTGTATTGCGCCACCACTCGCGCATGCCTTGGATGGTACATGCGAGGCCACCATGCCGCAATTGCGGTGCAGCCGCCTTTAGCTGCCGGGCCGGTACGGATGGTGTTCTGCGCGTCCCGCTTCGGGTCTCGCTCCCAGGTGGCTTCCGATGCTAGCATCCTAGTTGCAGTTCTTCCGATTGCAGTTCCTACGGGAACAAGGAGCATCGCAATGGCAGTCAAGGTAGGCATCAACGGCTTCGGCCGCATCGGCCGTAACGTACTCCGATCCGCACTGGGCAACCCGGAGATTGAATTCGTTGCCATCAACGACCTGACCAGCCCCGTTACGCTGGCGCACTTGTTCAAGTACGACTCTATTCTGGGCAATCTCCCGAATGAAATCCATGCAACCGAAGGCGCGATCACCATTGACGGCAAGACCATCAAGGTGTTCGCGGATCGTGAGCCGCAGAAGCTGGACTGGAACTCGACCGGTGCAGAAATCATCCTGGAGTGCACCGGGCACTTTACCGATGCGACCAAGGCCCGCCAGCATCTGGGCGGCTCGGTCAAAAAGGTCATCATCTCCGCGCCTGCGACAAACGAAGACATCACGATTGTGCTCGGCGTAAATCAGGATAAGTACGAGCCCAAGAAGCACCACATTCTCTCAAATGCCTCCTGCACTACAAACAGTCTTGCGCCTGTGGTCAAGGTGATGCACGAGAGCTTCGGCATTGCTTCCGGCATTATGACTACCGTGCACAGCTACACGAACGACCAGGTTATTCTCGACTTTCCTCACAAGGACCTGCGGCGCGCGCGCGCAGCCGGGCTGTCCATGATCCCGAGTTCGACCGGCGCGGCCAAGGCGCTGAGGCTCGTTATACCGGAGATGGCGGGCAAGCTAGACGGCTTTGCCATGCGGGTGCCCACGCCCAATGTTTCCATCGTGGACCTGACGTTTTTGGCGGAAAAGCCGGTGAGCGTGCAAACGGTCAATGCGGCGTTTAAAACGGCGTCTGAAAGCGGTCCGCTGAAGGGCATCCTGGGCTACTCAACAGAGCCGCTGGTTTCAGTGGATTTCCGTGGAGACTCGCGCTCTTCAATCGTCGATGCGGAGCTGACCAAGGTGGTGGGGCCGCTGGTGAAGGTGCTTTCCTGGTACGACAATGAGTGGGGTTACTCAAGCCGGGTGCGCGACCTGGTGCTGTTTGTCGCTTCCAAAGGGTTGTAATTTCAGGGCTGTAATTCCACGCTGGACTGCGATCTTGTACCCCCCTTACCTGCTTTCTGGAGTTGAATACCGTAATGCCAAAGCTTTCCATCCGCGATCTCGATCTCAAGAACAAGCACGTGCTCATCCGCGTCGATTTCAACGTGCCGTTGAGCGAAGACGGCTCCGAGATCACTGACGACACGCGCATCCGCGAGACGCTGCCGACCATTCGCTATGCGCTGGAGCAAAAGGCCAAGCTGATCCTGGCCTCGCACCTGGGGCGGCCCAAGGGCAAGCCCACTGCCAAGTACAGCCTGCGGCCCGTGGTTGATCGGCTGCGCATCCTGCTGGACCATCAAATCGGCGAAAAGATCAATGTTGCATTTTCGCCGGATTGCATCGGCGAAATCGCTGAAGAAATGTCGCGGCAGCTTGAATCCGGACAGGTACTGCTGCTTGAGAATTTGCGCTTCCACCCTGAAGAGGAAGCGAACGATTCCGAGTTTGCAAAGAAGCTGGCCTCGCTTTGCGAGATCTATGTCAATGATGCCTTCGGTACTGCCCACCGTGCGCATGCTTCCACTGAAGGTATAACGCACCATGTGAAACAGGCGGCTGCCGGGCTGCTGATGGAGAAAGAGTTGAACTACCTGGGCAAGGCTTTGGGGCTGAACGGTGAAGCTCCAGCCAAGCCGTTTGTCGCAATCCTCGGCGGGGCCAAAGTTTCGGACAAGATCAAGGTTATCGATAATCTGCTGGGCAAAGTGGACGCGCTGCTGATCGGCGGCGGTATGGCGTACACGTTCCTCAAAGCCAGGGGGCAGGGGACCGGCAAATCGCTGGTAGAAACAGACAAGGTGGAGCTGGCGCGAGCCATGCTGAAAAAGGCCGAGGAGCGTGGTGTACGGTTCCTGCTGCCGACCGACCATGTGCTGGCTGACCGTTTTGCCTCGGATGCCTCGACACAGGTTGTCTCCGGCACAGGCGACTTTCCGGCGGAGTGGATGGCGCTTGATATCGGACCTGAGACTGTGAAGGCGTTTTCCGCTGAAATTGTGGGCGCGGCTACCATCGTGTGGAATGGACCCATGGGCGTGTTTGAGCTGCCGGCGTTTGCGGCCGGTACGACAGCCATCGCAGAAGCTGTCGCGGCCAATGCCGGGGCGGTTACGATAGTGGGCGGGGGCGACTCTGTAGCCGCGGTGCAGCAGGCAGGCGTGGCCGAGGGTATCAGCCATATCTCGACAGGCGGCGGTGCATCGCTTGAGTTCCTTGAGGGTAAGACGCTGCCGGGGGTTGCGGCACTGACGGAGAAATAAGCATTACCATGGCAGAGGGAGAGACATGAGTAATCAGCAAGAGCTGCTCGCAATCTTTATACCGAGCTTTCTAATCCTCGCCGGAGCATTTTTGAACTGGCAGGGTGGAAAGCGTACTCGTGATGAGTTGCGGGAAGATCTTCGTGCATTGCGCTCGGATTTTGTTGAAGTTCGTCGCGATGTAAAAGCGGAAACCGAGACCCTGCGCACCATCGCCTATGAGCATGTACAGCGCATCCGCACGCTGGAAGTTGAAGGTAAAAAGCAGTCGTAATTTGTTGGGACCCGGTTCCCACACGGCACAGGAGATGGAAAGATCGCTAGTACGCGCAAGCCGCTGATTGCAGCCAACTGGAAGATGTTCAAGACGCCGGTCGAGGCTCGCGCCTATGCTGACGAGTTCCTGCCGTTGGTTGCCGGACATACGCGCGACGAGGTTGTTGTCTGCCCTACCTTTTTGTGCCTCGCGCCATTCGCCGAGCAAGTGCAAGGCTCGGGTATCTTTATTGGCGCGCAAGACATGCACTCTGAAAAGGAAGGCGCGTACACCGGTGAAGTTTCCGCGCCGATGCTTAAGGCAGTCGGTGTCACGCATGTCATTCTCGGCCACTCAGAGCGACGCCATTACAACTGCGAAAGCGACTGGGATGTAAACCGCAAGCTCCACGCGGCGCTACGGGAGCAGGTTACGCCGATTGTGTGCATCGGGGAAGTGCAGGAAGAACGCGAGGAAGGCCGCACCAACGACGTGCTACTGCGGCAGATCAAGATCGCGCTTGAAGGTATCCGCTCCCATGAAGCCGGCACCATTGTGATCGCGTATGAGCCGATCTGGGCGATCGGCTCCGGCCAGTCCGCCTCGCCTGAGATTGCTGACGAAACCCATGCGTTTATCCGCAGTGCCGTTTCTGACCGTCTTGGAGCCGAGATCGCCGATGGCATGCGCATTCTTTACGGGGGTAGTGTGAAGCCGGAAACTGCTGCCGCACTTATGAAAAAGCCCGAGATTGATGGGGCACTGGTGGGCGGTGCCAGCCTTAAACCTGAATCGTTTGCGCAGATTGTAAATTACTAGCCGGCCGCTGCCCTGAAAGATGTTGCTAACTCATGGCATGCGACGAAATTGTTCGCCCATCGCGTCCAGTATGCGTGTCCAGCCATCTTTATGGTCAAGGCCATCCTTATCGTTTGGAAGACCGCTATGGCGCAATGTCACTTCTGTTTGATCTCCAGTCGAATGGAATGTAACTGAAACGATTGACTCAAGCCCCTTTGTCGGTTCTGACATCCAGGTGTACTCAATGCGCAAGGGCCGCTCGATGCGCAGGAAGCGGCCATAATGCGCCCACTCACGCTCACTGTCTTTGTCAGTCCAGTAGAACAATCCACCTATTACAGGGTTCATGATTATTCTGATTCCACTAGACCATGGTCCCTGGGGGCTTGTGGGATCTAACCAGTGATCAAACAATTCATGCGGAGTCGCAGCAATTTCATGAACGACTGTAACTTCAATGGTATTCACTTCGACATATCCTTTTTAGAAACTGTCACAATCCCGTGTGGCGATTACGACCGCGTACCGGCGGGCTCAGCCTCAAGCAAGTGCCCCATTTTGTCCCGCTTGACTTCGAGATAGTGCTCAAAGCTCTGCTCGACGGGCACTACCGCTGAGACACGCTCTACCACGCGAACCCCGGCACGCTCCAGCGCGGCGACCTTCTCAGGGTTGTTCGTCATCAGGCGGACTTCTGTGACACCCATCTCCATAAGCATGGCGGCCTGCAACTCAAACTGGCGGCAGTCGGCCTTGAAGCCGAGTTCGACGTTGGCCTCGACCGTGTCCCTGCCGCGCTCCTGAAGTTCATACGCCTTGAGCTTGGCCATCAGCCCGATGCCTCGGCCCTCCTGCTGGTCGTACAGGATGATGCCGGCACCGAGCTCGCCGATTGCGCGGAGGGCCTGTTCCAGCTGCAGACGGCAGTCACAGCGCAGTGAGTGGAATACGTCGCCTGTTAAACACTGCGAATGAATGCGGACCAGGGGAGGGGTCGAATGAACGTCGCCCATTACCAGTGCAACTGCTTCTTCAAGCTCCAGTTCACGCGCCGGTTTGTGTTCATCGCAGGGGGTGTGGCCGGTGAGTTCGCCGGTAAACCCAAGAATGCGGAACTTACCCCAGCGGGTAGGCAGTGCAGTGTCAGCGACCTTGGTGACGCGTACCAGCGGCATAGCTCCGATTATACGGAGCAGTCGTCCCGCGCTAAAGGCAGGGGAGTACAGTAGGGCTGTGCTTGAGCCGAAGCTGATCCTTATCGCACTGCTGGTCAAGCTTGGCGTTGCAGCGGCTTCGTCCAGCGCCATCGGACGCTCGCGCTCCTTCCAGCGGCTTCTGTTTGCCGAGCAGCGCAGGGCAATGCAACAGCTTCGCCTGATCCTTTTTATCTGTGTCCCGCTTGCGTTGGGCGTGTGGATGCGGGTTATCGTGCCCAACTTTTATGGCGCTGATGTTGCGTTTGAAACCGTAATCATTCTCGGCGTTCTGCTGGGTCCTGTTTCGGCCATGTTCGGGTCGGTGCTGCTTTCAATCCCAGCCGTGCTGCACCATGAATACCTGTCGCTGCCGTTCTACTTGCTGGTTGCGCTGATTGCGGGTTTGTTTGGACGGCTGGTCGAGATGGAGGAGGTCTGGTCCTTCTCGCCATTTGTCGATCTGAGCATCTACCGCTGGATTCGACGCAACGTGCGGCAGCCGCGCTTTGACCGGCAGTTTCTGCTGCTTTTGCTCATCATCACGCTTGAAGCCGGTCGTGAGTGGGTGTCGCACATTATGCCCCACCGCCTGTTTGCGTTGCACACGGATACGTGGGTGCTGCGGGGTTGCATGTGGGCTTGCGCGGCCATGGTGGTCGGTATCCCGCTTAAAATTTGGAACGCGATCCGTATCGAGCTCAAATTTGAGGAGCAGAAGCGGCTGGTGTTGGAGGCCAGGCTCGATGCACTGCAACGGCAGATGAATCCGCATTTCATGTTCAACACGCTCAACTCCATTGCTACGCTGATCCGGGTACGGCCGGAGCAGGCGCGCGAGCTTATTGTGAAGCTGGCCAGCATCCTGCGGGCACTGCTCAAGGACCATGACTCCTATGTGCCGTTCCGCGAGGAGCTGAACTTTACCGATGATTATCTCGGCATTGAAGTCGTTCGCTTCGGTGCCGATAAGCTGCGGGTGGTCAAGGAGATCGACCCTGTAACGCTTGAGCTGCCTGTACCAAGTATGCTGCTGCAGCCGCTTGTCGAAAATAGCATCAAGCATGGCCTGGAGCCGCGCATCTCGGGTGGCACTATCACGCTGCGGTCCCGGCTTGTAGACGGCAAGCTCATCATCGAGGTTGAGGATGACGGAGTGGGTATTGCGCCCGACCGTGCGTTGCGTACCGGGGTGCTGACGCAGGAAGGTAACGGCATCGGTATGCGCAATGTGCGTGAGCGGCTTGAAGTGCTTTATGGCGGTGCCGCCAATTTCGAGATTACGAGTCGTCCCGGGCGCGGTACGCTGGTGACCGTGCAAATGCCCGGTGCGGCGCTGGTGTGAGATCCAGTTTCGTCAAGCAGAAGAGGTGTCATCCTGAGCTCAGCGAAGGATCTGCTTTTATTTTATTGCGCTTATTGCGTATAGCCACTTGTTCACGCTGTACTCAGGCCGTGATTGAATTTGCTCGGAAACAATGTTGGTATCAAGCAGAAAGTTACTGCTCAAGAAAGATCGACAGGGCGCCCCGGCGACGGGTCACGGGAAAGATTGAGATCGTCGGCAAGGCCCGCACTTTTGCGAACACTTCTTCCAGTGTTCGCACCGGCATATGCGGTCGCTCAGGCTCGATATCGATGTCCTTGTACGGCATAGCCTGCATGGCGGCGATGAGCTCCGATCCCATCCTCATGGGAGCATTTTTGGGTGGGGCAGGTTGCGGCGAGGCGGCCTTGAGGGCATGAAGCATTGCCTCCTCCACATCGGGGAAGCGTCCGTCTGCTATTGCCTTCCGGATGAGGATTTGGAGCTCGGGTTTATGGATTTCAATGTGCATTGCGATCTCGCCTCTCCTTCCAACCCGTTATCGCCTTATCATAAACTGCCGCACTCAACAGATATTATCCAGAGCGAAGAATGATCTACTTCCTTCTGCACAACCGAGGATGTTTGCCCGCTTCAACTTTTTTGGTTCCTAAAACGCCGTAATTTTTCCGGTCTGTAGGTCTATGTGCATCGCACTACTCCAAGCTGGTTTGTAGAGAAGAGCTTGATGATCTTCTGAAAAGGAGAAGATACCATCGCTGAACCAAGCTGGAGTCTCGTCAGTAAGAACTTTAGGAATGCGCTCTTTCGGCCAAAGTTCAGTAAGGTAAATAGCTTTTACTAAAATGCCATGGGTGGGTCCGCTATCACCCAAAGACTGAAATAGATGGTCCCGCTTGCGATAGATGTGTAGCGCAATGCCGTTCAAGTATCCACCTCCAAAGATCAGCAGAAATTCTCCGTCTTCAGATGCAAGCACATGACTGCATGCTGAAAAAGGCTTATCGCTGCTCTTGAAGACAACATTCCATGAGGCATCAGACCAATAAGTACCAGGTCCATCAAGACGGAAATTTTCATAAACTGGATTTATGCGTTGAAAGACACGGTAAGTAGACGTTTGAATATGACGGATGGCTGTTTCGTCCTGACTCTCATACGTGAGCTCATCTAGAACAAGAACGTTACCTCCACCGGAAACGGTTGCAGTTATACATGGTGGCGGAGAGCCTGCTTCCGCTGTGGCACATATAGAAAGAGCAGCAAACAAGTAAATACAAATTGGAGTGTGTCTCAAATTGCACCCTTTATTCCAATGGCACAAGCCATGTGACTGTCCTTAAGTAGACACCTTGGCTTTCAGCCAGGTTCCCTACATTTACTACAAGAGAGTTATTAATTTGCTGGACGGGAATGGGTTAGGGCTGCTCGATGACACTCTCATAAAACGCCTCGTACTGCGGAATGATCCGCGTTGTGCAAAACCGATCCTGCGCGTCCTTGCGAGCCGCGCCCGCCATACGGTCCAACTCGGTTTCGTCACGCAGTAGCTCCACCGCAGCCAAAGCCATCCCCTCCACATCCCCGACCGGGAGTAGCCGCCCGTTTACCCCGTCCGTGATTAACTCCGGTACGCCGCCCTGACGGGTGGATACAGTCGGCACGCGGCAGGCTGCGGCTTCAAGCGCGGCCAGGCCGAAAGCTTCAAGCTCGCTGGGCATCAGCATCAGGTCGGCAAGCGGCAGGAGCCGGTGTACCTCATCCTGCTTGCCGAGAAAGTGCACACGGTCCTGCAATCCGAGGCTGTGCACGGTGTATTCGGCATTGGAGCGCTCCGGCCCGTCGCCTACCAGCAGCAGGTGGGCAGGAAGCTCTTTCGCCACGCGTGCAAAAATCTGCACCACGTCCCCCACACGCTTGACAGGCCGAAAGTTGGACAAGTGGACCAGCAGCTTTTCTTCAGGCTGTGCGTAGCGGGCGCGCGCTGCGGCTTTCTCTGCCGCGGGCAGAGGCATGTACAAGTCACAATTTACAAAGTTCGGCACCACGGCGATAGGCCGTTGAATGCCGAACTCCTGCACTGTTTTTTCGCGCAGGTAGTCTGAAATGGTTGTTACACCGTCGCTGTTTTCAATGGCGAAGCGCGTTACGGGCAGGTACGACCGGTCCTGCCCGACCAGGGTAATATCGGTTCCGTGCAAGGTCGTTACAAACGGCAGCTTGAGCCCGCGCGCGGCAAGCATCTGCCGCGCCAGCAGAGCGCTTACCGAGTGTGGAATGGCGTAGTGGACGTGCAGGATGTCGAGCGCGTAGTACTCGCCCACCTCGCTCATGCGGGTGGCAAGGGCGAGGTCATAGGGCGGGTACTCGAAGAGCGGGTAGGTAGGCACGGCGACTTCGTGGAAGAGGATGCCGCGCTCGCGCCCGGTGAGCCGGAACGGCTGCCGATAGGTGATGAAGTGAACCTCATGCCCTTTGGCAGCAAGCTCGATGCCGAGCTCTGTGGCCACAACGCCCGAGCCGCCGTATGTGGGGTAGCAGGTAATGCCGATCTTCATTTGTCCGCTCTTTCAGGCGTGCGTGCGCCTGTATAAGGACGCGCTTCGGCAGGCTGGAGGTCCAGAAATCTTGCCTCGCTAGAGATCGGCAAATGTAACCAGCGTGTTTCCCTCGGCAGCAGCCCAGGCCGGGATGGTTGCCAGCAAGGCTGCACGCTCCGTCTCGCGCTGAGCTCGCAGGCGGGTGGGTTGCGCATCGAGCGCCACGTCGTGGAAGCCGGGATGGCACACCAGCTCGTAACATTCGCCGGGACGCGCGTTATGTTCCAGTGCTTTCAAGAGTTTATGGATGGCGGAGATGTCGAGGGTACCGGTTGCAAGCACGCCGAGGACGCCGGAAGTGGTGCGCATGCCGGCGCGGTCTACCTCCCGTAGAAACTGCGACCGATAGCTATGCAGAAGCCGCACCTGGGCGCGGCGCAGCAGCGGTGTACCAACAGTTGCGCTGCGTGCCCAGACCGGTTCAAACGGGTTGCGGATTGCGCCGATACCGCATTGCAATGCGGCTCGCAAAAGGGGACGGAGCACGCGCGGGAACAGGTGTGTATGTTTGTGCGTGTCCACATGGGTCAGCTGCAAGCCGCGCGCCTGCAGCGCACGTATCTGCGCGACGGCTTCCGCTTCAATCTCACGGTCAAGGATGTGGCCACGCAGCAGCGCAGCGGCAAAGCGCCCCAGGCTTTGCCGGAAATGCCCGCCAGGTGTGCTGCCGAGCAGTGAGGGCACAGCGGCAGCTGGGGAGCAAGGTCGGCCATCTACGAGAACCACATGGCAACCTGCACGCAAACCGCCGGGCAAGGGTGTGCCGTGTGCACCGGGTATTGCCATCGCAGTAGTGGACGACAGTGCCCCCGCCGCGCCGAGCGCGAGGATGGCGCGGCTGACCCCTGGGGTATAGCCGAAATCATCCGCGTTCACGATCAGCTGGACCACTCACTGAGTGTAGCTATAGAAACCTTACAAAACTTGCTTCCATAAAGGTGAAGGACTGCTAGACTGCATGTGAATCTGAATGCCTGCTGAAAAGCGCAGGCGGGATTTTAGAGGGGCGGTTAGCTCAGTTGGTTAGAGCGCCTGCCTTACAAGCAGGATGTCGGGGGTTCAAGTCCCTCACCGCCCACCACTTTTGTTCCAGTTGTTGTGGATGGACAGGAATTTGCCGAACAGAGCCCTAAACAGGTTCGGAACAGAGTTCTGTACAGTTTGCGAAGGCGTGCATGCCCCTTGCAAATCCGGGTCTCGCGCCGCGAGGATGGATGCGCCAGACAGTCTTTATCAACGTCGTCATTCTAAGTTTTTTTGTACTCCTCTTCGGCTCCATTTACCGAAGACGTCCATCGGAACGACTCCGGATGTGGATTGCCGGCTGGATCTGCGCCGTTGCCCATTTCATTATTTTGCTGTACCAGCCTGCCTCTGCGCAGGCGATCCGCTTGGTTGATATTGCTGCGGTGAGCGCTCTCATGCTGTGCGGAATCTGTTTTGTGCTTTCCGCAAAGGCGATTGAAGCCGGGCGGGCGCGCCGCATCGTCGCCGCCGGATTGATTGTGCCGATCCTGGCGCTTGCTGCTTGTATCGCTCTGGAAGTTCGATCGCTGACTATCTACCTGGCTTTGGATCTGCTGGGGCAGGCAGCAGGCATTGTCTTTCTGTGGCGATACAGCCCTAACCGGTTGATTGTCGCGATTCCATGTACCTTTCTGATTCTTGCCTGCTCGCAGTGGAGCGCGTTTGAGCTTTTCGGCCATCACGGTGATTCGGCGCTGGCGGTCATCCTGATGGAGTTGTTTTCTCTTTTTGCGCTGTTCTTTGCCTATGACTTTCGACGCCGTTCGGCGGGCGTGGGAACAACCATGGTCGGACTATTAGCCTGGGCACTGGTGTTTCCTACCGGCATGCTGTTTGCTTCCCGCTGGCCGACAGTCGCTGTCAATCCTGAAATATGGAACATACCCAAGGTGATGGTTGCTTTCGGCATGCTGGTGGTCCTGTTTGAAGACGAACTCACCCTTGCGGAAGGTGAGAGGGAGCAGTACCGGAGTCTGTTTGACGGTAACCCGGTGCCGATGTGGATTTTTGATAAGGACTCCATGCACCTGCTGGAGGCAAACCTGGCTGCAGTTCGGGAGTACGGCTGGAGCCGCGAGGAGCTGCCGCAGCTTACGGTAGGCGACCTGGTTGCTGAAACAGAAACCTCGCCGGTAGGTCTGGTTGAATTGAACTGGCGGCTGGCGGGCAGTGCCGCAGCGGGGCCTGAAGCACCGCAGGTCATACCTGGGGAAAGGGAAGTGCGCGCCAGTTCCATACGACTGCAAACGCAGGAAGGACAGGAAATTTTTGCGGAAGTGATGTTGCAGCGGGTCAGCTTCCGCGGCAATGAAGCCCGGTTGCTGATGGCAAGGGATGTGACGGTGCAGGTGCGTGACCACGA
Source organism: uncultured Acidobacteriaceae bacterium (assembly GCA_964236655.1). Classification (GTDB taxonomy): domain Bacteria; phylum Acidobacteriota; class Terriglobia; order Terriglobales; family Acidobacteriaceae; genus EB88. The sequence continues at coordinate 24,986 of CAXSFX010000003.1, forward strand.
GCAACTGATCCATCTGGCGAACCATGATCCCCTGACCGAACTGCCAAACCGCCTCCTGCTCAATGACCGCATGCGTAGTGCAGTAGCCACTGCGCTGCGCCGCGGCACAAAAACAGCTATCATTTGCCTGGATCTGGATCGTTTCAAGCATGTCAACGATACTTATGGCCATGCCGCAGGAGACAGCTGCCTGAAGGAGGTCGCAAGCCGGCTGCGCCAGCGTTTGCGGTCGGTGGACACAGCCGCCCGCACCGGAGGTGAGGAGTTTGTCGTCATCCTAGATGACATCGGTAACTTGTTCGACGCGGAACGTGTGGCAAATGACTTGCTGTTTACCTTAAGTGCTCCCCATACTTTTGAAGGCGAAAAAATTCATCTTACTGCGAGTCTCGGGATTGCATTATTTCCAGATGACGGTGAAGATGCAGCTATGTTGTGGAGCATGGCTGATGCAGCTATGTACCGGGCTAAACAAGGGGGCGGCAATCGCCACAGCTTCTTTTCCCGTTCCTAGGCAGCTACCGAAAGCAGGTATAGTACAGAAAAACAGCGGCTTGCTGAAGACGCACGAGATGCTTGAGAGGGCTAAGCCATGTTTGACCGCTCAGAGCATCTTGGCTACACTCAGGGCTCAGGCCGGTAAAGTGCGAGTGGTAGAGTAGCCCTACAGGGATATATTTGTCGAGATTTTGTCGATAAGGAACGTCTAACCCTGGATAGCTTCTCAGCTTGCAAGCTGACGGGCTTCAGCGCGCGGCATGGCGAAAGGCGGAAGCATCTGCAGCAGTTTTCCCACCCTGGTACATACTTTGTGACTCTTGTTCCAAAAAACGAAAATTTTCCTTTCACCTTCAGCCTTAAACATGGCATTGTGCAAGCAAGCCTACGTTCAAGGTTCTGTGCAAGTGCGTGCGATGTCCTCGGCGATGTGCCGAGAGGGCGACGTAAGCAGGCATATTCGAAGGCTGTTGCATTGGGCAACGATCTCACACGTCTTACCTTCAGCCTTATAGGCTGTACTCGTTTGCAGATATGTTCAAGCGGTATCGATGTTCAAGGAGCGCACTAAGATGGAAGGCCCCGCAATCCAATCCGAGAGGCAGATGGCCGCTGCGCCTCTACTTGCCCCGGAGCAGGCAATTATCACGCCAAGTGACATCCGCAAAATCCTGATCAAGCGGAAGTGGCTCATACTGGCCGGGATTGTTGTCGGGCTCGCATTTGCCGCAGTCTACATATTGACCACCATTCCCCAGTATGAGGCTGTAGCTCTTCTCGACATCAACTCCGGCAAGCAGAGCAATATCGGCATTACAGACCTGGTACAGCAGCAGTCAGGTGGAGTTGAAGGCAGCTTGATAGAAACGGCGACGCAGATCGCCATCATGCAAAGCCAAACTGTTTCGCTGGATGTCATCCAAACTCTTGATTTGTATAAGAAAGAGCCGTTCGCCCAGGTGTTTGTGCGTCAGCCGTACACCGGTACGCTGAGTCCCAACCAGCGCGAAACTATTTTGGCAATCTTCAGAGGTTCGACAAAGATCGCCACCAAGCCGGGTACAGACCTGGTAGAGGTTCACTTTCGCAATCAGAGCCCGGCTGTTGCAGCCACCGTGGCAAACGCCATCGTGGATCGTTACGTGGACCGGAACCTGCATGTACGCTATGACGGCACAACACGCATCTCCAAGTTCCTGGCAGGTCAGTTGAACAACCTGAAGGACCAAGTCAGCGATGCACAAAACAAGTTGTCCCAATACCAGAAAGATAACAACCTGATCGGTGTAGACCCCAATGGGAATGGGGAAGATCTTACGGTAGAAAATCTCCGCACTGCCAATCAGCAGCTTTCAGAAGCGCAAGCTGACCGCCTGGTCAAAGAAGCACGCTACCGCATGGCACTGACGGGCAACCCGGAACTACTGCTTTCCGTAGCGCCTTCGTCCACGCTTTCGCAACTTCAGCAGCAGGAAGCCGCACTTACCGTACAGCAGGCGCAATTGCAATCCAAGTTTGGGCCGCAGTGGCCCCGATTGCGCGAGGTTCAGTCTTCACTGAACCAGGTTCGACGCGATATTAATAACGAAGTGCAGAATACGCAACGCCGCTTCGATATCGAGTACAAAACCGCGCAAAGCACGGAAAACCTGATGCGCGGTCAATTGGATCAAGCCAAGCAGCATGCCTACCAACAGAATCGCTCTTCAGCCGAGTATGAGATTTTGCGTCACGGGGCTGAATCGGCCTCCGACTTGTACGACGCCTTGCAGACCAGGCTCAAGGAAGCCGGTATCACTGCTGGGCTCAATGCAAATCAGATTGACGTAGTAGACCGGGCGACACTTCCGGCGCGTCCCGTGTTCCCGGTGAAGCGCAATGATGCGGGCATCGGCCTGGGCGCGGGGCTGGTACTTGGCCTGGCCCTTGCATTATTCGCAGAAGTAATCGACGACACGATCCGGACTTCGGATGATGCTGAGTCTGTAACAGGGTTGCCTGCGCTTGCTGTGATTCCTCACTTTGAACCTGCACAGAAGAAGGTTGTGGCAGCTGCCGGAACGCCTGCCGCCGAAGCCGAACGGGAGCGTATGGCGCGTGTTTCTCCCGATCTAATCTCCTATACTGAACCGCAATCCTATGTCTCAGAAGGTTTTCGTACGCTGCGCTCCTCGATTCTGCTGTCTGCGGTTGATCGTGAACCCAAGCTGCTTTTACTGACGAGCTCATTTGCCACAGAGGGCAAAAGTACCTGTGCGGCCAATCTTGCGATCTCCTTTGCCCGCCGCTCAGCGCGCGTGCTACTGGTTGATACAGATCTGCGCAAAGGCACTTTGCATATGAAGTTCCGCACCTCCAACCGTTTCGGTTTATCGACGCTGCTGGTGCGGGAAAATGAAAGCAGCAGCTATGAAATTCCTCTGCCTGACCTGCCGAACCTGACCCTGGTGACGCGTGGCCCCGTAACGGTAAACCCCGGCGAAGCACTTGCATCCCGTTCTATGGAAGAACTGCTGCGGCGTTGGCGCGAAGAATACGATCACATCATTCTCGATACTTCGCCAGTTCTGGCTGTAGCGGATACCCTGAGCCTGGCACCCCAGGTAGATGGTTGTTTTATCCTGGTTCGCTCCGGGGTAACACGCAAAAAAGCATTGCTCCGTGTCCGCGAACAGATGCGCCGTGTAAATGCCCGAGTGCAAGGCATTATTGTGAACGATGTGGATCTACGGCTTGAAAATTACTACACATACTCCAAGCGCTACAACTATAGCTACAACTCAACCTATGGTGCTGGTTACGGCGGAGGCATGGATGCTGAACAGTAAAACTCTTCGAGCTGCGATGCTATGTCTACCCATCTTTTTCACCAATGTTTTAAGCACTCTAGGCCAAGTGCCTGTGGCAGCAACGGGCAGTCAGTCAAATTCCTCCCCCACAGCAACGGTTCCGGTTTCTGACGAGGCACCATCCATTTTGATCGGTCCCGGGGATTTGCTGAACGTCGTTGTATTTGAAACGCCGGAGCTGAGCACGTCTGTCCGCGTCAATCAGGATGGTGATGCAGGGCTGCCTGTACTTGGCGCAGTGCACGTTGCCGGACTCAATTCACAGCAGGCTTCAGCCGCACTGGAAGATGCATACCGCTCCCGGGGGTTGTTGCTCAATCCCCACGTAACCGTTTCCGAGACCGAGTTTGCTTCCCAGGGTGCTTCGGTTTTAGGTGAAGTGCACTCTCCAGGTGTGTACCCGACACTTGGCTCACGCCATTTGCTTGACATGCTTTCGCTGGCCGGCGGCGTTAGTTCCACTGCGGGACGACTGGTTTCGATTGTCCACCGCAATGACGGCAACCACCCGGTACAGATTGCACTACAACCTACTCCAGCCTCACTGCATGCACAGCAAAATCCAGTGATTCTCCCCGGCGACACAGTTGTTGTGGCCAAGGCGGGTGTGATCTACATCATTGGTGATGTACTGCGGCCCGGGGGTATCCTGGTCGATAACAATGAACGTTTGAGTATTATCGAAGCTCTTTCTCTTGCCGGAGGCATGAATAAAACAGCTGCATTGTCGCAGACCAAACTTGTGCGCAAGCTTCCTGCAGGGCGCGAACAGGTCGATCTTGATTTGAAACATATCTTTCTTGGTAAGCAGGCTGACATTCTGGTTTCTGACGGGGATATCCTTTATGTCCCTTCAAGTATTGGAAAAACGTTCCTCTACCGAGGTCTTGAAGCTTTATTCGGTATTGCAGGTAGTGAAGCGCTTTATGTTCATTAGTCCACTGCTGCCGGCATTTACAGTGCCGGTCAGAAACCGAGATCGAGCATGATACAAACCCTTACCTTGGTGCAGCAAGGACGCCGATTTCTTGTTCAAGATTCGAAACCGCGGCGTCTCGGCTCGTTATTTGTACCCCTGCGACGAAGCTATCTGCTTATCATGCCCAGTATGCTTTTTGCGGGAGCCCTGTTTTGCTGGACCCTTGGGACAGACTTATCCTTGATTACGGGAGCCATCGTTCTTGGTGTTGTCTCCCTTTATTTGCTTTTTGACCTTTTAGGCCGACGTGCTCCCCTGCGGGTTTCAACTTTGCTGGTAGTCACTCTCGGGCTATCGTACGGTTTAGGCACTGCTAACACATGGTTTACGCTTCCTCGGAGCGACGAAGCTTTAGGTGACTTCCTAGGGATTAATACCGCATCTCTTGCATACGGCATTGCTTCTGTTCTAGTTTCATGCGCGCTTCTTCTCGGCTTGGGAGAGCTTTTTGAAAAGCCTTTTTTTGGAGAAGACTTTGAGCTGAAGTTTAACAATCGCTCTCTTGTGTTGCTGACGCTTGGTACAGCAGCCTTGGCAGCCTCGTTCGCTCATGGGTCCACAGGTTTTATGGGGGAGACAGCAGCTCAAGGACCTGAGGATTATGGCCGCATTAGTGTTCTCGGCAGTCTGTCAGCATGGCTTTCGGGCCCCTTGCTGGCTTTGGCCGTATGTATTTCCCTAAATCTCAAAAACCGTTTCGGCCGCATATACGCCGGCGTTTTGTCCCTAGTGCTCTTTATATTGATTTTTCCTCTCGGCCGCCGCGTTTTGATCTATGCAATCGTTCTTGCTTTTATCGGACTGCGTTTAGGGCGCTACGAAATTCCATGGTCTCCCTTGAAAAAGACCATTGTTCTGGCGATTTTGGCAAGTCTTCTCTACGCAGCGACAATCGGCTTCTTCTATCTCAGGCTGGCCGGTTATGGACAGGTCCATCCAACCTTGTTACAGCGGGTAGGTGCGGCTGTAAAGCTTGCGGAAGAAAAAAATTACTCTGATGTAAAAGAAAAGCTTTCGAGCAACATACAGCAGCGAACCTTCATCCTTGGTTTTCTATCGCAGGTGGAGGCTTATGCCGCGACAATGGAAACTGGTCATGGAACGGATTTGTTCGGCCAATTTCAGCTGGCACTTCCCTCTGTATTTTTCCCATCCAAAGATGTCCTGTTTCAGGAAGAAGGTTATGCGAATCAATTGTTCGGATCAAACTATATTGATGAAGCAAACTCGATTTTGACAGCCGGAGCTGTCGATTTTGGAATATGGGGCGTTTTAATTTACCCCTTGCTTTCTGTCGTTATGATCCGGGTTTTCTTTGAAGCAGTATCTCAAAGTCTACCGGTATTTGTTTCATGCTTTATTATTTTAGGTTCCTGTTCCACATTGCTAGAGCCGGAGATTGCTGCCACAGCATACTTTCTTATTCTTCGAAATGGGCTTTTTTTCGGGTTTTTTGTATGGTTTGTGATGGCATTGCCAGAATTCAAGATCAAGAATGTAGGTCTGTAATGAAAATTATTTCTTGGCAGCTTCAGCTACAATCTGTTGCTTTCCTATTGGTGTTTTCATGCTTTCGATTGCACGCCCAGGATTCTCTCTCTCCAGGGATTTCGTCCGGGTTAAGCGATTCTATCTCGCAAAGCAGTCAAACGGCAGGTTTCAATGGAGCTCTTGATCCATCTTCCGCAAACCTGACTAGCGGTAATGTACACACCGATGTAAATGATGCGACTCACTCGCAGTTGCTGGGCTCGGCACTTTCTCCTATCGACATATTTACAGTGAACTCGGCACCACAAACAGCGTCGAAGAATGAAGTACTCACTGATGCGCAGCAAGCAGTCGGAGCCGGCAATCCTCTTTTTGGAGGTAAAGCCAACCGCACATTTACGCCGGGTGGGAGTGCAGGTGTAGAAGCAGCAGCCAATGGTCGAAGAATGTCTGCTGCAAACTTCGGCATGCAAACCATGCAGGCCGCCTTTACTGGGGGTGTCGATGCGCGAGCTGCTTTTTCAAATGCTACAACGACCAATGCCGTCGCAGTGTCTGCTTTTTCCGGCAATGGCATTACCCAGCCTCGCACCGTAACAGGAATCGGTGTAACCCAAAATCTTGTTTCTACAAACGGTTCCAACTCCGCATCGACGTATGACGCAACCGACCCTGTTCTAAGCAATTCAACATCGGGATATACTGCGGATTTGCAGATGAATGGTGATATCGCCTCTCCGGCGAGCGTTGTTGGAAACGAGTACGCTACAGACCTCGCACCAGAACAAAGCTACCAGTACGACGATGGTCAGACTTTAAGAAGTGTTGTACAAAACAGGCCCGGCATGGTCATTGGTACCGCACCAGAATATGAAGTTCCTTCTGGAGGTTTTTCTGATTCAACGAAAGGATTGGCAGGTCTGCCATCTGAGGCTTCTCTTTCAGTATCACCTTTTCAGTCCTTGCATAATCCTGAGACTTCACCCTTTGCCCCTGTTAGTGAAGGCAATGTTTTCGGAATTCAAACCGGGCTTCATCCTGACTTGCACAGAATGGTCTCTCCGGCCCCCTTTGGCTCTTTTGAGCGTTTTGAGCGGCGTGCTCAGCAACAGAGGATGCATGCAGGTTTAAGTATCAGCCAATCATCAAGTCTTCGGGAACAAGACCGAAGAGCCTATCAGCACAGAACAGAACACCGTCATAGGTCTTCAAGTGTCACTTTGCAAAGTAACGCTACAGGCCAAACGCTTCTAGGGCAGTCTACAATTCACTAGAGCAGGGCTTGGTATTTGAATTTAAGGAGTCGGAACAAGCATGAAGAGTTCTATCAGCATTGCGGTTGTAGGATCAGGGTATGTCGGGCTTGTAGCCGCAGCATGTTTTGCAGAGATAGGACACACGGTCATTTGTGTTGACAATGACGAGAACAAAGTTGCCATGCTGCGCGCAGGTGGAATCCCTATCCATGAGGAGCATCTGAAGGAGCTATTGGACCGGCATAGGGCAAATTCCATTACCTTTACATCTGATCTCGGGGCAGCGACACGTGAGGCGGATGCCATATTCATTGCTGTCGGTACGCCGCAGAGCGGTACCGGTTCGGCTGATTTATCGTATGTCGACGCCGTAGCAAGCGAAATTGCGCGTTCCATCGACAGCTATAAGGTCATCATTGAAAAGAGTACGGTACCGGTCTATACCAATGAATGGATACGGCGTGTTTTTGAACGCAACGGTGTTCCGCATGAGCTGTTTGACGTTGCTTCGAACCCCGAGTTTTTGCGCGAGGGCACAGCCGTAGAAGATTTTCTTCATACAGACCGTATCGTGGTCGGTACCGACTCGCCACGAGCCGCTGCGCTAATGAGCGCAATTTACGAGCCGCTGACCGGCGGGTCTTACTACGCCTCAGCGAACAGTATCCCGGGCATCTGCAATATCCGTGCGCTACCGCCGATCGTACATGTTTCTACCAAGGCTGCTGAGCTCATCAAGCACGCCTCAAATGCATTTCTGGCTGTCAAAATATCGTTTATCAATGTAGTAGCAAATATCTGCGAAGCTGTCGGTGCAGATGTAAAGCAGGTTTCCCACGGCATCGGTATGGATGCACGTATTGGCTCGAAGTTTCTCCAGGCAGGTATCGGTTACGGGGGTTCCTGTTTTCCAAAAGATGTTGCGGCATTCCGCTATGTCGCCGAACAGTGCGGTATTCCATTCGGACTGTTAACTGAAGTGGAAAAGATCAATTTCGAACAAAAGAGACGCTTCTTTCAAAAGGTACGTTCTGCACTTTGGACCTTTCGAGGTAAAAAGCTCGGTGTACTCGGTTTAGCCTTCAAGGGCGGTACAGACGACATTCGTGACTCACCATCCATTGAAATTGTAGAAATGCTTCTACGCGAGGGCTGCTCCATCGATGCCTTCGATCCAGCTGCTATGGAGCGTAGCGCCGAGGTGTTGCCCGCATCGGGCAGCATGCATTATGTGGAAGATGCCTACGCAGCGGCGCGTGACAAAGATGCTTTGCTGATCCTGACTGACTGGCAGGAGTTTGCCGAGCTTGACCTCGACCGTTTGCATGCGAGCTTACGCTATCCCATCATCCTTGACGGCCGTAATCTTTATGATCCCGAGTATCTAGCGGCAAGCGGTTTTACCTACCTCAGCGTAGGACGCCAGGATGCGCCGGCAAGTAGAAAAGTTCAGAAAAAGATAGAGGTCACTGCTGAAGCTGCCCACCAGGGTTAATGGCTCATGTTTTTACCTTACGAATGTGTCATGGACAGCTCTTCGTGCTTGACGTCATGGTACTCAGTGAGAATACTGGACTAAACATTCAAAGTTAAAGCAGGCTCCATAGGCCAGCCGGGCGCAGCCGGTTAGCTTATTAAGAAAATATAGATACAGGTAGAGGTCCAGCAAATGAAGTTAAGCCGAGAAAGAGTAGTAGTGTGTGGTGCGGGGGGATTTATCGGTGGCCATCTGGTCAAGGACTTGCTTGACCAGGGTGTCAATGTAGTTCGTGCTGTAGATGTCAAGCCTTTGAATGAGTGGTATCAAAGCTCAAAAGAAGTTGAAAATCTGTCACTCGACCTGCGAGATCGCGCTAACTGCCAAACTGCTGCCGATGGCACGGATATTGTTTTCCAGCTGGCCGCCGACATGGGCGGCATGGGGTTTATTGAAAACAATAAAGCTTTGTGCATGCTCAGTGTGTTGACCAACACGCATATGTTGATGGCGGCGCGGCAAGCAAGCGTGGAGCGCTTTTTCTTTTCCTCCTCCGCCTGTGTGTACAACGGGGACAAGCAGACAAACCCCGATGTAGTGGCGCTGAAAGAGGAAGATGCGTATCCCGCACTGCCCGAGGATGGCTATGGCTGGGAAAAACTGTTTTCCGAACGTATGTGTCGCCACTTTGAGGAAGACTTCGGCCTTACTACACGTGTAGCCCGATATCATAATGTGTATGGCCCGCTGGGCACTTATGAGGGTGGTCGAGAGAAGGCACCGGCAGCCATGTGCCGCAAAGTGATTGAAGCCAAGCAGAGCGGGAAGCACGAAATTGAGATTTGGGGTGACGGTCACCAGACGCGTTCATTCATGTATATCGATGACTGCACCAAGGGCACACGCGACATCCTTGAAAGTGATATCAAAGAGCCTATCAATCTTGGCTCAAGCGAGTTGGTCACAATCAACCAGCTGGTCGACATCGTGGAAGATATCGCAGGCATCAAGCTGAAGCGTCACTATAATCTGGGTGCACCAAAGGGTGTTAACGGTCGCAACTCTGACAACACATTGATCCAGCAGTACCTCGGCTGGGAGCCCTCCATCAAACTGCGTGACGGCATGGCAAAAACGTATGCGTGGATTGAAAGCCGCATGCCGGCACCAGTCAGCCGGTAAGCGGGCAGCCGATGCCTGAACCGGACTCTCTGCAAATGACGGAAGTCGAGCGTTCCCGTATTCACCGAATCCTTATTTATCGATTGGGTTCGCTCGGCGACACGATGGTGGTACTACCTTCACTACACCTCGTGGCGCGACTTTTCCCACATGCCGAGCGCCGCATGCTGTCCAACCAGCCGGTGCATGGGAAAGCTGCGCCTGCTTCTGCCATCCTTGATAATTCGGGCTTGATTACCGGGTATATGAGCTACCCGGTAGGCACACGCAATCCTTTAACCCTGGCAGGTATTGCCTTAAAAATTCGTCGGTACAAGCCGGACTTGCTGATCTACCTGACCAAGCCTCGCGGTGAGGCAGTGTTGATGCGCGACCGCCGGTTTTTTCAAATTGCTTGCGGAATTCGCAACGTAAGTGGCCTTCCCAGTGGGATCCTGGGTGAGAATCTGCCGCCTGTTCAGCCAGGAAAGTTGTGGGAGAGCGAGGCTGCAAGGCTGGTACGGTCGCTTGCTCCTCTTGGGCCACTTGACGTCAACGATATGCAGAACTGGGATTTGCGCTTGACGCGGGAAGAGCAGCAATCGGCTGAGCAGGCGCTCGCCCCCCTGGGTAACCGGCCGCTACTTGCCTGCGGCCCCGGCACCAAGATGCAGGCCAAGGATTGGGGTGCATCGGCGTGGCGAGTTCTCCTTGACAAGCTTGCAGAAGCACATCCGCAGCATGGCTTGATCCTGGTAGGCGCGAAGGATGATTTTCAGATGAGCGAGGAAGTTTCCGGCTCCTGGACCGGGCGTTTGCTGAACCTCTGTGGCGCACTGGCTCCAAGAGTTACTGCAGCGGCGCTGGCACGCACCGAACTTTTCCTTGGACCGGATTCAGGGCCAATGCACTTTGCGGCGGCTGCCGGTGTACCCTGCGCCATTGCCTTTGCCTCCCGCACAGAGCCAGGGATCTGGTACCCCGCCGGGCATGGACATCAAATTGTTTATCACCGTCAGAGCTGTTCCAATTGCGACCTGGAGCTTTGTATTGTGAATGAGAAACGCTGCCTCACTAGCATTTCACCTGAAGAAATGTTTGCGGCCGCCGAGCGTGCCTGGCAAGCAGGGCAGGCGCGTTGGCATATGCCTGCGTCTGTAACAGCCGCTACCATGTAGGCCGTATACCGCTGATCGTCCTGGGTGAAGCGGAGTTGAAGGACTGCTTTTACTTCTCATCGTTTGAAGCAAATAGAAAGGGAACATCGATGTACATCGTTACAGGCGGGGCGGGCTTTATCGGCAGCAATCTTGTCCATGAATTGAACGGTGGGGGCATCACCGACATCCTCGTTGTCGACAATCTTGCCGACCCGCGCAAATCGCTCAACCTGCACGGCGCGAAGTTCGTGGACTACATGGACAAGCACGAGTTTCGCCGTGCGCTAGCCGCCGGCTCGCTCGGGCTGCCTCGTGTAGAAGCGGTGTTTCACCAGGGCGCTTGCTCCAATACGCTGGTCGATGACGGCGTGTACATGATGGGCAACAACTTTACCTACTCCAAAGAAGTGCTGCGCTACTCCGTTGCTATGGATGCGCCGCTGGTGTATGCCTCCACTGCCGCGGTTTACGGTCTCAGCGGTCCGGGCAAGTTTTCCCCGACGCACGCCAATGAGAAGCCGCTAAATGTATACGGGTTTTCAAAGCTGGTTTTCGACCACTATGTACGCGATTTGTTTCAGAAAGGCGCTGTACCCACCACTGTGGTCGGACTACGTTATTTTAATGTCTATGGCCCGCGCGAGCAGCATAAAGGTCGCATGGCATCTGTAATTCACCATTTTACAAAGCAGATGCTGGAGACCGGCAAGGTGCGCCTATTCTCCGGCTCCGGCGGCTACGCGGATGGTGAGCAGCGCCGTGACTTTGTCTACGTGCGCGACCTATGCCGCCTCAACCTCTTCTTCGCAGGCGTCGGTGTCAGTGGGGATGACCGCAAGAAGTACCACGCCATCGTCAACGCCGGTTCCGGCATTTCGCGTACGTTTAATGATGTTGCTCGCGCCCTGATGCAGGTGCACGGCGAGGTACCTGTTGAGTATATTCCATTCCCACAGGATTTAGACGCAAGATACCAGCACTTTACTGAAGCTGACCTACATGCGCTGCGGGAGACGGGTTGTAGTTTGCAGTTCACGCAGCTTGAGAAAGGTGTAGAGGAGACGTTCAAGGCGCTTGCTACTTTATAAAACTTATTCAAGAAACCTGAAAATGGGTATAAACGCTTGAAGAAATTTAAAGTCGCAAGCAAAACTTATGCTTGTAGTACCTCAGTAACTTTTCACACTTACAAGTTACTGCTAGTCTTCCACCATCTCCCTTGTTAAGACTGGTGGTAGAACTCCGATGCGAACTCATTATGAGGTTCTGGGTTTATCAGTAGACGCTTCCACTTCATTGATTCGGCAAACATATCACCGTTTATTACAGATTTATCATCCCGACCATAATAGTGATCCTCAAGCTCATAGAATTAGTGCGGAAATCATTGAAGCATATTCAGTAATTGGTGATCCCGAAAAGCGAGCGGAGTACGACAGCTCCCAATATCCACGGGGACAAGTAGCAGATAGTAAACCTGACACGTCGTCGGCAGTTCCTCACTTGGAAGAGCTAGTTTGTCAAAAGTGTGGTGTTCAAGACGCCAGTTTGCGTTTCTCGGTCATGACATGGGTTGCCTCAGCAGTGTTTATGACACAACGCGGTGGTAGAGGTGGATTATGGTGCGCTCGATGTCGAACTAAGCAAGCGGCAATCTGGTCTACCGTTAGCGGCTTGGTTGGTTGGTGGGGTTTTCCGTGGGGGCCGATTTATACACTTCCTGCACTTTATGAAAATGCAAGGGGTGGCAAACAGGATAAAAGCTCAAATGCCAGGTTATTGCGTATTGTAGGTTTTCAGCTATTTGAAAAGCAGCTTTATGCTGAAGCTCATGCTGCTCTTAGCTCCAGTTTGCACATTGAATTTGACGAGCCTACTTTCGGTTTCATGAAATCTCTTCCGGCTACTGAAGAAGTTACGTCTAGGTCAAAAGCAAGGTTCTATTCTATTCTCACAGCTGCCCCCAGTATTTTGACAACTGTCATTATCATAGGCTGCCTCATCTACTCTGTAAATAGGCCATCCGGATATGCTGCGCGCTACCAAAAACCCAAGCAGAACGTCACTCAGGCGCAACAAATTCCCACTTACAATTCTGTTAGAGATGAAGTTAATTTGCTGGCTGGTAAACTAGCAGAAGCTGTTGAAGTGAATGCAACACCTGTCGGATCGCATCAGGAAGGAACAGTAAGGATCCAAGATTTTGAGCTGGACAGATCAAGATATCAATCAAAAGAGTTTGACCAAGTATCTTTGCAGCTAGAGAAGCTATTAAGTGACGATAGCGCAAATCAAGATGGTTTTGTTGCGAGTGCATACTTCAATTCACGATTAATGAGTTTGAGTATCACTGTATTGAATGAATATAGTAGGGGTGGGGACATTAGGGAGTCTATTCACCAAGTAGAAAGTTTGAGTGCCGACAATCACATACGGTCATGGCTACTTGAAAGTAACTATGCAAACCATTATCTTTCTTTGGTCACTTTGCTGCACAATATGCTAAAGCATCAGACGCTAGGTCATTCATTGAATGAACAACGCTCTGAGCTGCAAACGCTTAATAATCAAATAAAAAATATTAAAACCGATATTCAAGCTGCTCGCAATGACAACGATGGTGCGCTTGAACACATTCTCGTTCTTTCTTATAATAAAGATGTAGAACGATACAATGTTTTATTAAGCCTTGAAAAGCAAAATCGTACAATATATTATGGGGTAGACTTGGCTTTTAATAAGTGCTTAGACCCAGCTATTTTGATGGGTAAATTTCGGCAAGTCAACCTGACTTCAGAAGAAACTAATACCAGTGCGTTGCACAATAACGAGTGAACCTAATTACCTTGTCCAACTCAATACTTTTATGTAAGTGGTCACAGACACGTCAAACCCGGTCCGGCACCCAGTTCCCATGAAATCCGAATGGTACCCGCACAGGCAGCGAGATCGTCGCCACAGGCACGTCTGAGAAACCCTGGGCGTCCAGGATCACAACATCCGAGGCATCGCGCTCGCCATTGTAGACGTAGGACAGAATCCATCCGTCATCTTCGGCTGTAGCTCCCTGGCGGCCGACAAATACCGGCTCCAATGTCATGCACCCTGCGCCGTAATCGTGTATTTCTGTGTGCCCGGTAGTCATGTCGTGTTTATACGCGGGACCCATGCGTGCGGTGTCTCCCACGGCTGTGGTGTAGCCGTAGCGATACTCCTTGCCGCCAAAGGCGCTATTAAATCGTGGAAACTCACATCCTCGTTCTTCGAGCACAGTCTCATGCAACGTGCCCGTCCCAAGATCAAGACGCCAGCGGACCAGCTTGGGATCGCCCTCGCTCGGACCCCGCTGCTTCTTGTCAAAGGTGCGCGGGTGGCGGACTACGTCCATAACCACTGTATTGCCATCGTCAAAGGCGTTCATGATGTGGAACACAAAGCAGGACGGTGCTTCAATCCAGCGTAGACCCGCAAGGTCGCCGTTCCGCGGTACAAGACCGATTCGCGGCGTACGCTGCTCATTCCAAGAAAAACGAAAGCCGGGATTTAGAGGATCGAAGGTGACGGGCAGGTCCAGCACAATGGCCTTGGTGGCAGTAAAAGCCATGTCATGCACCATGGGGCAATGCGGAGCAGCTATCTCCGCAATAGTGCGGGAGCGGCCATCCCCATCCACGACCAGATAGCTAAGTGCCTGCAAGCCCGGCTGGTAGGTCATTACATGGAAGATGCCGCTCACCGGGTCGTATTTAGGGTGCGCTGAGAAGCCGTGGCTCAGTGTGCCGTTCAGGCTGGAGCGGGCAGTGCTCTCAAGTGTGTAGGTCAGCTCCACCGGCAGGCTACCGGCCTCGACAATGGCATAGGTGCGCCCGCCCAGGTCCAGGATGTTGGTATTCGCCATATTGTCGCGGTCCCCATTGTGAGGACCCGGCAAGCCGGGGTGTCCCAGAGCCCCGGCAATGCTTTCAGAAACAACAAAGCGGTTCCGGTACCACTCTGCCTTGCCTCCGCGCAAACGCAGCCCATGAGCCATGCCGGAACCCATAAACCAGTGGTAGGCAGCCTCGTTCGGCACGCTCACCGGGTTGGGTCCGATGCGAAGCAGCCGCCCTTCGAGCTCCTCTGGAATCCGGCCTTTCACGGGCAGGTTGAATGCCGTAGTTTCTACCTGAACGGGGGCGAAATTGCCTTGAAGAAAAGGGTTTCCTTGAGATGCTTGCGCGACTGGTTCTTCAACTTCAGGCATGGACTTGCCTCCGACTGGCTTGCTTCCAGTCAACCACAACCGCCGCCCAGGTGTGTTGCACATGTCAACGGATTGCAGAGCAGAACAGTTAGAGGAGGATTGAAACTGCGTCCATCAACGACCCGCACACCGCCCCAGCCATCCCCCGCGCTGTCTCCGCACCGGCCTTTTGCCGCTCTGGCTCGCCGTCAATAAAGATCGTCCGCATGCCTAACCGTACCCCGGCTTCCATGTCGGAGAGGGTGTCGCCTACCATTACGCTTGTTTTAAAGTCGATCTGCGAGTGTAGCGCTTTCGCCTGCTCGAATAATCCCGGTCCAGGCTTGCGACAGCCACACACGTCTTTGTCGTGCGGGCACACAAAGATGCCGTCCACATGCGCGCCGTGCGAACGCATCTCCTCCTGCAATCGCATATGCAACCGGTTCACATCGTCCATGGTGTACAGCCCAAGCGCAACACCACGCTGGTTGGTCACTACGTACACCGGCAGACCTGCCTCGTTCAACCGTCGTACTGCCTGAATAGCACCCGGTAGTGGGTGGAACAAATCCCAGCGCGATACGTACTCGCCTTCCGGCGCTTTACGGTTCAATACGCCATCGCGATCAAGAAATACAGTTTGAATACTTGCGTAACTTTCGGCGTTGTCCACACGGGGTATCATAGCGAAAGCTGAGGAATGGCGAGGAACGCATGACGACGGAGTTAACCGGAGAAGCGGTATTTACACGCGCTTTTGAGGAGCACTTGAAGGTTATCGAGGCGCTTCGCGAGCAGCAGCCGCAGCTGGAAGCGATTGCACGCGAATTTGCCGCTGCAATCTTCGACGGCAGCAAAATTTTATGGTGCGGCAACGGCGGCTCCGCTGCCGATGCACAGCACCTGGCAGCTGAGTTTGTCGGACGATTTCGTCGTGAGCGCAAGGCTCTTGCTTCCATCGCGCTTACCACCGATACCTCTGTGCTGACCAGTATCGGCAATGACTACGGCTACGACCAGGTGTTCAGCCGGCAGGTGGAAGCACTTTGCGAAAAGGGCGATATCGTAGTCGGCATTTCGACCTCCGGCAACAGCGCCAATGTAGTGGAAGCGATGAAGGTTGCCAAGGAATGCGGCGCATTCACCGTGGCGATGACCGGCGAGGGCGGCGGCAGGATGGCCGGCATTGCGGACGCAGTGATCTGTGTGCCTACACGCGATACAGCCCGCGTGCAGGAAGGCCATATCCTGTGCGGCCATATGCTGTGTGACTGGGTAGAGCTGGCCTACTGCCAACAAGATAGCGTGAAAGGCAAGTAGCATGATGGAGGGCCTGCACGCGATTGTGTCGCGCATTGAAGGCGACTGGCGCGAAACACGCGTTCTGGTGATCGGCGACGTCATGCTGGATCGCTACATCTGGGGCGATGTGGAACGAATTTCGCCCGAGGCACCGGTGCCGGTGGTACGCATGGCGCACCGCAGCGATCAGCCGGGTGGCGCAGCCAATGTCGCAATGAATGTTGCCGGGCTAGGCGCAAAAGTCACCCTGTGCGGCTTTGCGGGGCAGGATGAGGAGCGTACCACCCTGGAAGCCTGCCTCGACAAAGCAGGTGTAACTGCGCAGCTTACCGCGGTTGCGGGCCATCCCACTACGTCCAAGCTCCGTATCCTGGGCGGCCAGCAGCAGATTTTACGGCTTGATGTGGAGAAAACAAAGGGCTACTCGCAGGAAGCGTATGACGCCCTGCTTGCGAGCGTACGGGTCGCCCTGCCGACTGTGCGTGCCGTTGTCCTCTCCGACTATGCCAAGGGTGTTCTTTCCGAGGAAGTTTGCCGCGCAGTGATTGATGCAGCGCACGCAGTCGGCGTCCCGGTGCTGGTAGATCCGAAACACCGCGACTTCAGCCGCTATCGCGGCGCGACGACCATCTGCCCGAATCTGCAAGAGCTTTCAAATGCAACCGGCATTGCGCCGAGAGAGACAGAGCACCTGCTTGCCGCAGCAGCCGCCATGTTGCCTTCGCTTGACCTCCAATACCTGACAGTTACCCTCAGCGAGAAGGGAATTGCGGTAGTCCGCATGGATGGCACACGCACGTTTCCCGCAGTCGCGCGGCAGGTGTTTGACGTCTCCGGCGCGGGCGACACGGTGATTGCCACCCTTGCTCTTTCGCTTGCCAGCGGGCTGCCCATTGAGGCCGCCGTAGCGCTTGCAAATATAGCTGCCGGCATTGTTGTCAGCAAGGTTGGCACAGTACCTGTCACGCGCGATGAGCTCATTACGAGCCTGATGCCGGAGATTGAGCTGCAAGCCTCCGAAAAGCTTCTGGAGCTCGACCGGTTACAAACCCGCGTCAACGCATGGCGCTCCAAGGGGCAGCGCATTGTCTTTACGAATGGCTGCTTCGACCTGTTGCATGTAGGCCACATCACGCTGATGGAGGACGCCCGCAGGCAAGGCGACCGGCTTATCGTCGCAATCAACAGCGATGCTTCTGTCAGCGGACTCAAAGGACCCACGCGGCCTGTGGTGTCAGAGCGTGACCGGGGACGTGTGCTGGCCGCGCTCGCCGCTGTAGATGCGGTGATTGTCTTCGGAGAACCCACGCCGCTCGCTCTAATCTGCGCGCTCAAGCCGGACGTAATCGTCAAGGGCGGCGACTACGTGGAAGACACCGTGGTCGGTGCGCGCGAGGTACGCAGTTGGGGCGGCGTAGTCAAGATCGTGCCGACAGTGGAAGGATTTTCAACCAGCCGGATGATCGCGCGTGCCGCACAGCCGGAGGTTTGACGAGTATGGATTGCGGATTCCCGGTGATACGTTTTCGTTATGCAAATTACTGGGCTTTGTACCTATTTCAAGATTGTTGCGTAAACTTTCGTTTACGCAACACAGGCTTCACAGCCCGGAGTTTCTATGCTCACCGCATACGGCGGACCATCATCTTCATGATTGCGCTCCATCCGCGCGCCCCTACAAGGTTGCGTATGGTGAGGAAGGGAAACGCAAGCGCGGGGTAGCGAAGACGCGCTGATCCATCGGTGGCAGCGCGATAGATCGCCTGCACCACTTTTTCTGGGCCGGGTAAGTTGGCCGATTGCTTTTCCCACATTTTGTCGAAGCCGTCGCTCAGAGCTTTATAGGCAGGATGTGGTGTTCGAACCATGCTGCTACTACTGTCAAAGTTGGTCCTTGACCCGCCCGGTTCGACCAGTTTCACGCGTATCCCATGTCCCTCCAGTTCATATTGCAAGGCTTCGGTCAGACCTTCCACCGCGTATTTCGTCGCGTGATACGCCGAGAAGAGCGGAAGAGTCATCCGTCCGCCGAGCGAAGACACATTGACGATCACGCCGCTCCTGGCCTGGCGCATCAAGGGGAGGACGAGTTGAATCATTCCAATAACGCCCATGAGGTTCGTGTCGATCTCACGGCGTAGCTCCTCAGCAGACGCGCCTTCAAGCGGCCCTAACAGGCCGAAGCCTGCGTTGTTGATCAGAACGTCGATGCCGCCAAACTTGGCAACAGTTTCATCAATGGCGGCTTGCATAGAGACACGATCTGTCACGTCCAGTCGCGGCGTGAACAGACCAGCCGGGCCGGTCCACGATTTAGCTTTTTCAGGGGAACGCATGGTCGCCACGACGTTCCAACCCTTCTTCTTGAACAACAAGGCAGTATCTTTGCCGAAGCCGCTTGACGCGCCGGTAATCAGTACGGTCTTAACCATGGTGTTATCTCCTTGAGTGTGACTAGTCAGTCTATTAATGGATTAAAAGAATTAAGCGATCATTCGCCAAAGGCCATCGAACGCAGCCATGCAATGCTTATCTGCGTTTGCCGGGTCCCGGATCATGTAGTCAATGGTCGCGTCCGCCTGTGCAGTCATCAGCACTGCGACGAAATCTAGCGGGACCTCGCACATCGGGCCATTCTCGCGAGCTCGTTCCACGAGCTGGATGATTCCCGCGATCTCGCCAATCGCCTTCTCGCGGCTCTCCGAGGTGACATCATCTGATACAGACAGATGCGCGAGGGTCCGGCGCTTCTCAGGGCAGTAGGTCGCCCAGCGGAGCAAATGGAACCACATATGAAACATTTGTGTGCGGATGTCGCTCTCGGTCGGGAGCCCGTCAAGAGCACCCGCGGCCATCTCCGCCTTAAGCCCTATATAGAGCCGGTTCAACAAATCAGCCTTCGTCTCGAAGTAGGCGAAGAGTGACCCATTGGAGACGCCTGCCTCTTTCGCTATCGTCGCCGTCGGCGCGCTCAGCCCATGAGTAGCGATCACGCGGGTTGCCGCCTCTAGGATCGCGTTCCGCTTATCCTCGCTTCTCGGTCTGGCCATGCTTTTTACCTTTCACTCTAAAACTAATCTATCACAGAGTGACTAGTCGGTCAATTAGTAGATAAACCTCTCTTGCTTGATCAGTCAATGGGATGGACCAATCTTTCTTAGCGTAACGATTTTGACGTTTGGTGTAGTGACCTCTATGTACCGAATTATCCGAGCCAGGATGCATGGCTAACTGTTCAGCGTTTCTGGAGGCACTGAACGGACCCATTCCGAAGTCCACGCTCTCGCAGCACTTCCGCATATTGCGCGAAGCAGGACTCATCCGCAGCGAGCATCGCGGAGTAGAGGTACTCAACTCTTTCCGGTTCGCTAGAAATCGATGCTTGATTTCCCGGCCTGCTCACGTCGATTGTGAACGCTTATCAGCTTCAAATCGCGCAGAGGGAAGCGCAATCCAAGAAGAAGAAACGCATAGGCGCAAAGAAATGAACTCAAGGGTAGAGCCTAGCTGTGGGGAACCGCTTGGGCTAGATTAGTAAAGACAAACGCTTTTGTCGGAAGTGGCTGTGCTCAGCCTTGAGTCATTGGCGTACGATTTTGACGTTTGGTGTAGCGACTCCAATATGATCGATCGGCGTAAAGCTAGAGCATTTTCATAGTAGGTGTAAGTGACCCGCATATGTGCGCGCAGCTTTTCCATCAAGAAAGTCTGCGTGCCATAAATGCTCAAGAGATCACAGTAACTATGAAAATGCTTTAAGCCTGAGTCTCGCGTGATTCGCTCAAGGCATTCAGCGTTCAGGCTGATTTGTTAGTCCACCAACTATGCTAGGTAGCGCTGATCGGTTCCAGCACGCCGTCGCGCGCAAACATCTGCCGCATGCAGCGTAGCGCCTGCCGCGTACGCTCTTCATTTTCGATCAGAGAAAAGCGCACATGCCGGTCGCCGTACTCGCCGAAGCCGATACCCGGCGACACTGCTACTTTCGCCTCGCGCAGCAGGCGGGTGGAGAAGGGGAGTGACGCAAGCGGCTGGGCGGCTGCGCGCCCGTACTCGCCCCCAGACTCTTGCCCGTACTCGCCGCTAAGATACGCCTGCGGTATCGGTGCCCACACAAACATCGTGGCTTTGGGTGAGGCTACCTGCCAGCCCATCTTGTTCAAACCGGAAACCAGGCAGTTTCGACGCTTCTCGTAGACAGAAGTGATCTCCGCGACACACTCCTGCGGGCCTTCAAGCGCGAGAATAGACGCAACTTGCAGCGGCGTAAATGTGCCGTAATCGCAGTAACTTTTAAGCCGCGCCAGCGCGTTCACCAGCTTTGGGTTGCCGACCATGAAGCCCACGCGCCAGCCCGGCATGTTGTAGCTTTTCGAGAGCGTGAAAAACTCAACCGCGATGTCCTTGGCTCCCGGAACTTGCAGGATGGAGGGGGGCTTGTACCCGTCGAACGCGATATCGGCATAAGCCAAGTCGTGTACCAGATAAATGCCATGCTCGCGGCACAGCGCGACCACGCGCTCAAAGAAGCTCAGATCTACACACTGTGTTGTCGGGTTTGCCGGGAAGTTCAGGATCAGCATCTTCGGCTTGGGATACATCAGCGGGATGGACTGTTCCAACTCGGCGAGAAACGTATCCGTGTCGTGGATGGCGACAGAGCGAATGCTTGCGCCGGCAATGACCGGGCCGTAGATGTGGATAGGGTAGCTCGGATTCGGCACCAGCACTACGTCGCCCTTGTCGAGCGTCGCCATGCACAAGTGCGCGATACCTTCCTTGGAGCCGATGGTGACAATCGCTTCTGTGGCAGGGTCGATATCCACGTTGTAGCGTCTGCCGTACCAGTTGGCAATAGCTTTGCGCAGGCGCGGAATGCCCTTTGATAGCGAATAGCGGTGTGTCTCGGATCGCTGCGCCGCTTCAACCATCTTGTCGACAATATGCTTCGGCGTGGCACCGTCGGGATTGCCCATGCCGAAGTCGATGATGTCCTCACCGCGCTTGCGAGCCGAGGCTTTCAGCTCGCCGGTGATATTGAAGACGTAAGCGGGCAGGCGGGCAAGGCGGGGGAACTCTTCCAAGACAGATCTCCAGCGTCGGTGTATCGGCGCTCAAGAGAAGACTACCGCAGCCACTGCTCCAGGAATCCCTAGCAGCGCACGATCTTATTACTCTCGATACCCTTGGTCGCGTTCCGGGTGTCAATTACGAGCTGTGACTCATGCACAATGCGCGCGTAATCGTAATCCGAGTGATCGGTCGCGATCAGCACGCAGTCGTACTCGCCGAGACCAGTCAGCGGTGCGCAGTCGAGGTTCAGGTCATAATGACGACCTCGCCCTACGTGCGCGAAGTAGGGATCGTTGTAGGCGACCTCGGCCCCCCGCGCGCGCAGCATCTCGATAATCGGGAGCGAAGGCGACTCGCGCAAGTCATCAATATCTCGTTTGTACGACAAGCCCAGCACTAGAACCTTTGACCCGTTGAGGGGCTTGCGCCGCTGATTGAGCGCCTCCATGGTCTGGTCGATCACGTAGTAGGGCATCGCCTCGTTCACTTCGCCGGCCAGTTCGATGAACCTGGTGCGAAACCCAAACTGCTTTGCCTTCCATGAAAGATAGAACGGATCAATCGGAATGCAATGGCCGCCTAGTCCCGGACCTGGGTAAAACGCCTGAAAGCCAAAGGGTTTGGTCTTGGCTGCATCAATGACCTCAAAAATGTCGATGCCCATGCGTTGGCACAGCTGCTTCAGCTCGTTGACAAGCGCGATGTTGACGCAGCGGTAGATGTTTTCAAGCAGCTTGGTCATCTCAGCAGTTGCGGGCGAGGAGACCGGTACCGTCCGGTTGAAGATGGTTTCGTACAAGGCCGCGGCCAGCTCACCGGCGGGCTTGCCGTAGGCACCGATCACTTTCGGGATGTCACGGCGGGCCACTGTGTCGTTGCCCGGGTCCTCACGCTCCGGTGAAAACGCGACGTAAAAACCGCTCTCGCCTTCACGCGCGGCTTTCAAGCCGTTCGGTGCACCTGCTTCCAGCAGCGGAATCAGCACTTCCTCGGTGGTTCCGGGGTAGGTTGTACTTTCAAGCACAATCAACTGCCCGGCTCGCAGATGCGGTGCCAGCGAGCGTGCGGTCTGCTCGATATAGCTCAAATCCGGCTCATGGTGCTCTGACAAAGGCGTCGGCACACAAATGATGACAATATCCATGGTGTGCACCGCGGTAAACTCCGCCGTCGCATGAAATCCGGCACGTTGCGCTGCTGCGATCTCCGCGCCTGGAATGCGAACGATGTAAGACCCGGCGGCATTGAGAGTGTTGACCTTTACAGGGTCGATGTCGAAGCCGGTCACCGGGAACTGCTGTTCCGAGAACAACAGCGCAAGCGGCAGCCCGACATAACCCATTCCGACAATGCCGATGTTTGCTTCGCGGCTCAGAATGCGCTCAAATGCGGCGGCATGCGCGGACTTTTCCACTACCACCGTAGCGGTGCCTTGGTATGCCATGGTCTCCAGTTTCCTTCAGCTCACTAGACGCAACTATCGCCCTGAGAGACGCCGCGGGGGACGCTCCGGTCAGGAAAACAGAAGCTATTGCAGCAGCTATGGATTCAACACCTGCTCACGAGGTCGCGCAATCCCTGTCTGATTCGCGCTAGCCGACAGAAATTCGGTTTGAGGGGTTCTCCACCGAAGCGGCAATCTCGGGTCTTAAGGAGCGCTTCCTTCGTGCGGCCAGCTTGTTACGCAGTCGGGCAATCGGTTGCTCTACCAGGTAGTATGCCAGGGTAGCTGCAACGCAGACGATAAGCAGAATGCGCCATAGGCTATTCGCCCAAGTGATGCCGTTATTCAAATGGATGAGCCCTCCCTGGTAGAGATAGATACTGTACGAGGCCAGGCTCAAGGATACAAAGGGTTTCCAGTTCAGCACTCGCCCTGTCAGTGTGGATGGCTGCCTGGTCGCCCAAAGCATGAAGTAAGCAATGGCAAGCGACTCCACTGTGTACCCGATTGTGAAGGTATATGAATTGCCGAGAACCAGCCGCAGCAAGGGAGAAAGCACAATCAAAAAAAGTGGAGCTGTCCACCAGTAAGGACTTAGAGACGTGTATACACGTTCGAAGCGGCGATTCCCGATCAACAAGGCAAACAGGCATCCGGAGAAAAGGCTGTCCATCCTGGCAGGTAGCAGCATTGCTTGATGGTGCGACAGTGCACCCATGGGGAGTACCGTGAAGATAATCCGCGCTACCGGGCTAAGGACGATAAGCAGTAACGCAGCCTGCGCGGCACGTCGGCGGCCGCCGCTGCGCAGCAGCAGGACGAGCAACAGAGGCCAGGCCAGATAAAACTGCTCCTCAAGAGCAAGCGACCAAAGATGGTCCGTGAACGGGGAACCCCCCTTTGGATCCATGTTGCTTAGAAAAAGTGCTGCACTCCCCAGTTGTCGCCATGGCATTGCCTGGGCTGTGAAAGCGCAGAACACCGCCACAAATACAAGATAGACGTAAAACGGAGGAACGATGCGCAGGACACGCCTTTTATAGAATGAGAAGAGATTGATTTCGCCGGTTTTCCCTTGTTCCTTGAGCAGCAGTAACGTGATCAAAAAGCCGCTCAGAACAAAGAAAATTTCTACCCCATCGATCTGGGGGGCCATAGCCATGCCGGATGAAAACCGCTGTAGCAGGTGACATCCGATTACCGTGAAGACAGCGAATGTTCGAAGACCATCAAGGGATGGAACACGTTTGCCGGACTCGATCATTTTTGCGCACTCGGGCGTCTGCCTGCGAGCGATGCTTCACGGTAAAGCAGTCGCGGTTCGACATCACCATGGGGCAGGCTCGGAAGTGAGGGGAGGAGTGCCTTGCTGATGGTACGGGTTGGTACCGGTGCAATGTACCGGCAGGCACGCCCCAAAATAGCATCCTCAATTGTTTCAAGTAGAAGCGGCAGATAAGTCCTGTCTGGGTAAGAAGCGCATCGTTTCAGTAGAAGTGCGTCAAGCTCTTTACCATCTTTTTAGGTTGACTATTCAAAACATACACAGTTTCCACTATCAGCGCCACATCACCATCGATAGTGTGTCGCAAGCTGCTACAACTAAGGTCATCAGAGTACGTAACTACCTATAGGTTAACGTTTTACCGGGCTCACTTTCATACACGTAACCTATCGCTTCCTTCATCCATCAAGGAGCCATCCGTCAAGCAGCCCGGAACTTTTGGCCAAGCTATGAGGTGTATGGAGCAAACACCGAACACGCACCATGCACCCGCTACACTTGAAGCAGTCATGAGCAACGCCCCGACTCACTCTCCCAACGCCCTTGCCTCCGCTGCCTCTGCCTACCTGCGCTCTGCTATGCATCAGCCCATCCAGTGGCATGAGTGGGGGCCGGAGGCGTTCGCACTCGCCAAGCGGCAGGACAAACCGATCCTGCTCGATATCGGTGCAGTGTGGTGTCATTGGTGCCACGTCATGGACCGCGAATCGTATGAGAATCCTGCGCTTGCCGAGACCATTAACCGGCACTTCGTTGCGGTAAAGGTTGACCGGGATGAGCGCCCCGATGTGGATGCGCGCTACCAGGCAGCCGTGCAAACCATGGCTGGGCAGGGTGGCTGGCCTCTGACAGCGATCCTTACTTCAGACGGACGGCCGTTTTTCGGCGGCACGTACTTTCCTCCGGATGACCGCTATGGGAGACCCGGCTTCAAGCGCGTACTGGAAACCATGGCCGGTGTGTGGAAGGAGCGGCGCAAGGAGCTCGACGCAACAGCCTCGCAGGTACTTGCGGCAATAGATCATGGCGAGAGCTTCTCCGGGCGTTCCGGCTCGCTGGGTCCTGAGATTGTGGACGCGTTGGTGGGCAGCGCGATCGGGTCGCTCGACAAGGAGCATGGCGGTTTCGGTACAGCACCCAAGTTTCCTCATCCGGCGGCATTGGACTTGCTGATGGATGTTGCGGCACGCACGGGCTCTGCCGAGGCGCGGCATGCGGCAGTTTTTACGCTTGAGGCAATGGCGCGCGGCGGCATGTACGACCAGCTGGGAGGCGGGTTCCACCGCTACTCGGTTGACGAGCGCTGGATCGTGCCGCACTTTGAGAAAATGCTGTACGACAATGCCGGGCTGCTCACCAACTACGCACACGGCTTCCAGACCTTTGTGGAGCCGGAATTTGCCCGCGTCACGCTCGACATTCTGCGCTGGATGGATGCGACGCTTACTGACCGCGAGCGCGGCGGCTTTTACGCCTCGCAGGATGCTGACATCACGCTTGATGACGACGGCGATTACTTTACCTGGACTCTCACCGAGGTGGAAGGGGTGCTCAGCGACTACCCTGACGAGCTGCGACTGGCTGTAGCGTATTACAACGTACGCGACGGCATGAGTGAGCAGGGTGATATGCACCACAACCCCCTGAAGTGCGTGCTGCATGTGCCGCGGCCACTTGGAGAGGTTGCAGCGGGAGCCGGTTTGGAGCCGGAGCCTGCCGCAGAGCTGCTGCGCTCAGCCCATGCCCGGCTGCTGGCAGCCCGCAATGCCCGGTCCACTCCATTTATCGACCGCACCGTGTACACCGGCTGGAACGCCATGGGTATCTCCGCTTACCTGGCTGCGGCAGAAGCGCTGGAGCGCCCGGCACCGCGCCGGTTTGCATTGCGCACGCTTGACCGCTTGCTGCAAGAGGGTTGGGACTCTTCTACCAAGGAGCTGAAACATGTCATAAGCTATGCTGACGGCCATACGCCCGCTGCGCCCGCGCCCGGACTACTGGAGGACTACGCTTTTATGGTCCACGCCTGCCTGGATGGATGGCAGGCCACCGCCGAGCTCGGCTACTACACGGCGGCTTCTGCAATCGGCAGCGAGATGGTCGAGCGTTTCGCCGACCGTACCGGAGGCGGCTTTTTTGACGCACAACCGGGTGCAGGCGAGCCGTTGGGCGTGCTTGGCACACGTCGCAAGCCGCTCCAGGACGCGCCTACCCCGGCTGGGAATCCGGTTGCCGCCGCCGCGTTGCTGCGTCTTTACGGGCTCAACGGTGACGAGGAGCTGCGCGAACTTGCCGAAGATACGCTGGAGTGCTTTGGTGGAATCGTGGCACAGTACGGGCTTTATGCGTCGAGCTTCGGGCTTGCGCTGGAGCGGCTGCTCCTGCCCTCGGTGCAGGTCATTGTTGTAGGTGAAGATGATGCAGCTCGGCACCTCGCTGTGTCCGCCACGGCGCGCTTTGGGGTGAATAAGAGTGTGCTGCGGCTTCAACGCTCGCAAGTTACTGTTGAAGCACTGCCGCCGGTACTGGCGGAAACGCTGCCGCACCTGCCCCAGCTGGGGGAGGCAGGGAGCTTTGCAGTGGTGTGCAAAGGCAAGACCTGCTTGCCGCCGGTGCGCGATGCTGAGGAGTTGCTGATTGCGTTGCAGGATGGGTAAGCTTGAAGCTGTCCCGGAGAACACCATAAAACCAACAGCACCGATAGAGAACAAGGAGTCCGCTATTGCCGGTAGCTGAAAGGGAGCGGACAATATTTTGGTCTCCTAGTGATGAGCTTAGAGCATTATGTGGATTAAATTACCACCCCGGTACACGTCTTTAGCGTTACATTGGAGCTTTCAGTCTAGTGTGATCTCACAGCATTAAGGGTTATAGCCAATGATTGTTTAAGTGATAGCGCCGAGATTTTTTATGCTGCGATTTCATAAAGGTTATAGCTTGATTCTGTAGGAGATCAGCTCTCTGTTTCGAGCCACTGTCGCTCTTCGGCGCGGAGAGCGGTAACAGTTTCCGGTTTGTCGATGCCGGGGAGGTCGGTTCTGGGTACGTGGCCGGACTGGGTGAGGATGAAGCTCAGGTAGCGATACGAAGTGCGAAATTCCTGGAGCACCGACGGATCGATCACGGGCAGCCGGGTCGGATCGCGCGGGATGAGCAGATCGCGGATATAAATCATGCGCAGACCGGCGAGCAGCCAGGTGTCGCCTTGGCGAAGGGCGCGGAAAAGTAAGCGAGTGTGACTGACGACTTCGACCTCCACCTCACCCAGAAAACGCATGGCGTGGATCGCGGCACCAGTGTCTGCAATGGCGCGGTCGCCCCGAACCGTGACAACCGAAGGTGACATTTGGTGGAAGGAGAGGGTCTGGTTGCCAGACTCGTTATGCCGGCTGGCGGCGACGAAGTCCGGGCCGGTGCCTTGGAACCAGGAGATATCGACATGCGAGTTGGAGTGCCAGCAGGCGAGCATGTCGGGCCAAAGGGAGGCATCACGGGCGGCGCGCTCGCGGGAAATGAGGTCGGCAACAAGGACACTATCGAAAGGGTTCTGAGTGGGCATAAGACTCTCCGAGCGCGATACGGGGTTCCATGGAACGGACGCTAAACGTCTCGGCAGCAGCCCAGGGTGAGAGAAGTGGCTGACGTACAAATTGTAGGGCAATGGCAAAGCATTTTTCACGGAAGAGACTTTCCTCGTCTTTATCTGTCAAACGCATGAGAAAGCACAGTGAGCCATGAGCGCGAGTAGAGTTGATTAGACGTCAGCTACACGAGTCGCTTCTGGAAGGAAACGCATGAAAATTATTTGTGTCGAGGAGCATACATCTGACCCGGGCCTCGTGAAGGCAGGCCAGTCACGACTGCAGTCCCAAGCACCGTACTTTACCGAAGTCGGCACTTTGTTTAAAGGAAACGTAGCGGACGGTGACGATAAGCTGCCCATGCAGCTCGCTTTTCAGACTTCGAGCAAGCTTTTGTCCGACATAGGTACAGGCCGTGTCGCGGAGATGGATAAGCACGGGATTGATATGCAGGTACTTTCCTGCAGTAATCCGCCCCAGGATACGCCGGCGGCTGAAGAAATTGATCTCACACGCAAGGCAAACGACAGGCTTGCCGAAGCGGTACGGGCAAATCCTTCGCGCTTTGGTGGATTTGCCTCCTTGCCCTGGCAGCACCCCGAGGCGGCGGCTGAAGAACTTGAACGTGCGGTGAAGGAACTTGGTTTTGTGGGCTCCATGCTGCTTGGACGTCCCGGCAACACTTTCCTTGATGATCCAAGGTTTGACCCTATCCTTGCCAAATCGAGCGAATTGGGCGTTCCAATTTATATCCATCCCGGATATCCCCTTCCGCAGGTACAAGATCCTTACTACGGCGGGCTAGGCACCCAGGTGACGGCGAGATTGTCGCTTTTCGGTTGGGGATGGCACAACGAGGCTGGTGTTCAGTTGCTGCGAATGATGCTGTCGAAAAAGTTCGATCAATTCAAAAAGCTGCAGGTCATTAGCGGGCATTGGGGAGAGATGATCCCGTTCTTTCTGCAAAGGTTGGACGATTCGATACCGCAGGAGGTGACAGGACTGTCTCGCACCATCACGGAGACGTTCAAACAGCATGTCTTTGTTACCCCAAGCGGCATGTTGAACCAGCCTCACTTTGAATTTATTCACAAAGTGATTGGGGCTGACCGAATCCTGTACTCGGTCGATTACCCATACCTTACCTTGGCCGGAGCGCGGCGGTTTCTAGAAACGTTGCCGGTAAGCCAGGAAGATAAGGAAATGATTGCCCATGGGAATGCAGAAGCACTTTTTCAACTGAAAACCTAGCTTCAAAGGGCCGGCTTCCGCACAAGATCATGAGTTTCGGCACGAACGGCCGTCATGGAGATTTATTTATCGGCAGGGAAGTTTGAACATTTGCTAAGTCGCTCGCGTTACTGACATAGGAAGTTATAACTGCCGCGACTACT
Organism: uncultured Acidobacteriaceae bacterium; assembly: GCA_964236655.1. GTDB lineage: Bacteria > Acidobacteriota > Terriglobia > Terriglobales > Acidobacteriaceae > EB88. The sequence continues at coordinate 54,161 of CAXSFX010000003.1, forward strand.
GTAGGGAAGAACGGTACGGGAGTATCGGGGTTGCCGGTTAGTGGATCAGCGCTGTATTTGCGCAGTCAAACGTTCCCAGTTTCGGAAGCCTATCTGCTCCCGCTCTGCATCGGAGAGATCGGCTTTGCCGAGAAAGTCACGAGCAGCGCCCGGCGCAGTAGGAAGAAATGGATAATCTGTAGACATCAGGATGTGCTCTACGCCAAGCACCTCCTTGGACCACTGTAAATATCGGTCACTGAACATGCCGCTGGGCGTCACGTAGATGTGCTCTTTGAAGTATTCAGAGATTTTCCTCGGCAACTTATTTGCCATTGACAGTATGTCGAGTCTGTCCAGGTAGAAGAGTACAACTTCGCCCCAGTGGCCGGTAATGATGCGAAGATCCGGAAAGCGGTCAAATACGCCTGCCAGGATCAGCCGCAGGATTTGAATACCGGTTTCATAGTGCCAACCGATGCCTCCACCGGCGAAGGTGAGGTCTGTCAATTCTCCAAACCCTGAGTAATAAATATCTCGTATCTCCTGCTGGGGAGATTGGGGATGCATGTAGAGAGGTGCCTTCAGAGCCGATGCGGTCTCGAAGATAGGCCAGAACCTAGGATGATCGAAATTGTGGTCTCTCGTCCGGCCAAACACCAGCGCGCCTTGCAATCCAAGCTCGCGTACAGCACGATCCAACTCGCGTGCAGCCGCTTGAGGTTCGGATGTAGGAAGTGTGGCGAATCCCTGGAGCCGCGCAGGATTTTGCCGAGCCAGTTCGGCTACTTGATTATTCCCCTCTTGAGCCAGGGAAACAGCATTATCACCAAATAGGCTTTGAACCCCAGGAGTCGTAATCGAAAGAACCTGAACGTCAACCCCGGCCCTGTCCATGGCAGCCAATCGCTCCGGCCCTGAGTCGGTCAGGGCTCTTTGGAGATCCTCTCGCCCAGCGGAATAAGTGTTTGAGGGCTCCTGCCATCTCGGTTCTACGGACAACCAGGCATCCGCAATGCCTTTTGTGACGAAATGTTCTTCAAGAGCGACAACTCGCATAATTAGCCTTCCGTCATAGCTACTTAAGATATCTCTGCTTCACTATGATTGCTGCTGATTGGATGCTTCTGATGAGGTATAACATGACCGGAGTGACGAAACTGGTAGTCGGCGGCAGCGCCCTGGCCGTTGTGGTGCCGGTGCATTTTGCCGCCTTTCCAATACCGGCTCTCGACGACTAATAGAGTTTCCCCACCAGCGAACAGTGAAGGATGCGAGGTAAGATTTCTTTCTGCGTCAGGTATATGTCATGGTAGATCGGTAATGAACATTAATCCTGCTTTAACCAGTCCCGGTCTTGAGTTTTTAGAGCTGCAACGGTTTCCGGCAAATCCTGTCCCGGAAGATCGTTCTGCGGCTTCAATCCGGCACGAACCATCTGGTAGCAAAGATTCGCATAGGAAGTCCGGTAGGTGCTGAGCTCAACCTCGTCCAGCATAGCAATCTGGTTCGGATTGCATGTCTGCACAAGATCGCGGATGTAGATACAGTGAGCTCCGCTGATGAGCCACACGCCATCGACCTGAAGCAAGCGACAGAGCAGGCGAACGTAGCCCGTGTATTTGCAAGAAATTCCCTCCAGCGGATAGAAGTTGTGCATTGTGCAGTCAACCTCAGCGATCGCCCGATTACCGTTGAAATCGACCACAATCGCCCCGATCTGGTGGAAACCTACGGCCGCCTGGCTGCCCTGATTCTTTCTTGCGACAGCCTGCTTTTCGCTTTGCGCGACGAAGTCCTTGCCGCTTCCTGTAAACCAGGATGTTTCGATCTCGGCATCAGGATGGTAGTAGGAGATCATGTCGGCGAATGAACCTTCATCGCGCGCTCTACGTTCCCTGATGATGGTTTGGGAAATAGCCAGTTGATCGAGTAGTCGCGCCGCGTTTTGCTGCCCTGGTGCCATGATTGCCTCTCTGTTCTGATTTGCTTCCTATTGTTTCTGCTTGTTTCTGCAATAAGTAGGGCAAACCGTAGAGTTAAGCTGTCCATTTTTGGAATAGCTGACCCTCTTTCATTTCGCAAGCGGGAGTGTTCGAGTGCCGTGATGCAAGAAGAGTGAAGGTATGGCACAGCAAAATCCCATTCAATTATTTTCCTCTTACGAAAGCCGAAAAGATGTGCGCTTTGATACATATTTACCGGCACGTTCACATTAATGGTGTGGACGGCTGTAGAACGACTTCGTGGATCTGCAGCGTGTTAGCGGTATCGTCCTCACTAATCAACACTGTCCAGTATTTTTTAATGTTTAACCCTGTGTGCTGATTCCTGATTTACTCACTGATCCTCATCCTATGACCCTCAAAAAAGGGAAGCTCCTGAAGAGGCTGTGCCGTTTTACTGCTTTCAGAATTGTGCCTCCGTCAGGCCTTGTTGTTATGTGTGGGCTCGTCGTGTAGGCGCGTGGAAGTCAACCGGCTTTCTGGCGATCCAGCGTAGGAAGCGTCCGATGTCCTCTCGTGCCCGCAGGGCATCCAGGTCGGCGAAAGTCGATGCCAGCTGCTGATTGGACACATGAGCATGGATGGTGCGGTGGCAGATCGGATGCACGGGTACAGTTTCCATCCCACCCTGGCTTTTGGGCACTTGGTGGTGCCACTCCGTGCGCGAGCCGAGCGGGCGGCGGCAAAGCGCGCAGAGCTCCCAGGCTACAGCCCGCTCGGCTTGGGCCATAACTTCCACAAGCGCCTGCTTCCGCTTTACGCGTCCGGTCATGCCAAAGAATAAGATGCCTGCGCAATGTTCCCGGCACCAGGGTCCAATGCAAAGATGGAGCCTGCTCCATCAAAACGAACGGCCTGCTGCCGGTCCAGGCTGCCAGTACAGCAGTCCACAAACCTTCTGTGCCTGTTTGCACAAAGCAAGTCACACAGGCAAGCTATTTGACATTCCAGGCAATGTTGCTGTTTCATAGGCTCGCTAGACAGGCCAATCGTTTTTGGAATGGTATGCAACTCCATCGAATGATGGATTGATGGATGCGTAAGGATGCGTGTTGCCGTTTGAATAGGCAGCCGCACTGGGTCACTAGAGGGAACTGGAGATAGACATGCCGTGCAAGTGGAAGCAGCTATTGGCAAGCCCGGCTTTGTGCCTTGCGTATGTTCTATCTGCTGCGGCGCAAACCAGCGGAGGCACGATCGCAGGCACAGTGGTCGACCCAAGCGGTGCCCTGGTCGGCAATGCTGCGATTACTGCCATAGGTGTCGATACCGGTTCCACATACGACGCGGTCTCCACATCCGCCGGTACTTTCCATTTTTCGCAGATGCAGCTTGGCCGCTATAACCTCAAGGTGGTTGCTCCGGGCTTCAAAGTGCAGGACGTTGATGGAATCCTGGTCACGACCGGTAATGTTTCCCCGGCTGAGATTCACTTGGCAACCGGTTCGGCCTCCGAGTCCGTCATCGTGAACGAAAGCGCCCCGGTGGTAGAAACTGAGAACTCCGAGGTAAGCAATACCGTTTCAACTCGCCAGATCATTGAGCTTCCACTGAGTTTGCAAGGGCAGGGTGCCACGCGCTCTGTGGAATCCTTTATCTTTCTTGCCCCCGGCACGGTTGGCCCGGGTACTTCGGGCTCAACGTCAGGTGCATTCCAGTCAAAAACAGCAGGCGGGCAAAACTTCGGCACAGAAGAACTTCTTGACGGCATCAGCGTGCGACGGCTCGATAGCGCCGCTGCCTTCGATGAGCATGCACCAAGCGTTGAGGCGCTCGTCGAGCTCAAGGTCACCACGTCTATTGTTCCCGCGACAGAAGGACGTACTTCGGGCGGCGTTGAAAACTTCACCACCAAGGGTGGGACCAATCAGTACCACGGGACTGCGTTCGATATCTTTCAGAATGAAGACCTGAACGCCAATCTCTACTTCAACAAGCTGCTTCTCTCGGAAGGCGGCGACCCGGCTAACCTGCAACGACCCGTCGACAAGAAGAATGACTATGGCGGTTCCATAGGCGGTCCGATTGTCATTCCGCACCTTTATAACGGGCGCAACAAGACTTTCGGCTTCTTTTCGTTTGAGCAATATCGCCAGGCGCAAACTGGCGTGGCAGTCAGCGCCGTGCCGACGCCTGCCATACGCGGCGGCGATTTTTCCGCTCAACTGACCAACGTTCCCGATGGCACCACCATCGATTGCACGGGAAAGCCGGTTCTTCGGGGCGCTATCCTTGATCCGGCTACAACGGCAACCGTCTTCAATCCCACGCTGAATGCCACCGTTCCCTGCCGCAATCCGTTTGCAGGCAATATTATTCCCACATCACGTTTCAGCCCTACAGCGAACACGATTTTGGGCTATCTCCCGCTCCCCAACCAGGGAACCCCCGGACAAACAACACAGAACTACACCTACAGCTCCGGCTTCCCGGTCCTGAACACGCTTTACTCTATCCGCATCGACCATAACCTAAGTGAGAAGTCGAAGTTGTTTGTTACATATAGTGATCGTGACAATGACATCCGCAACGGCAGCCCTCCGTACCCCGGTCCGGGCGGCGGTGTGCAGTTGCAGCACTCCTACCAAAAGTTTCTGCGATTTGGCAGCGACTACACCGTGACACCGACCTCCTTCAACCATTTTGTCTTTGGGTTGAACCGGCTGTTCCAGCTCAATCAGGCTGCTTCCGTCGGCTTTACACCTGATTTCGACGCGCTGCTTGGCATACGCGGTGCCAGCGGTCCTACGTTCCCTGCTATTTCATTTGCGAGTACGGCTGTGCCGACTTACAACAGCCTGGGTTACAACAATGACTCCATCCAGCCGGTAAGTACCGCGGAGATTGCTGACACCTTTACCCTAAGTCTAGGTCGCCATACTTTGAATTTCGGTCTTGATTACCGCAAGGACCAGTTCAGCAATGAAGACAAAGGAGCAAACTCCGGCACGCTCGGGTTTTCACAATTCCAGACTGCGGATGCCCCGAATACCACGGCTACCGGAGACGGTTTTGCCAGCCTGCTGCTGGGCCAGGTCAATACCGGCAGCATCGGTGTCCAGAGCCGAGCACCGCGCTTCAACCAGAGCTACTATGCCGGCTTTATTCAGGATGACTATAAGATCGCCCATAACCTGCTCCTGAACCTCGGACTTCGCTATGACGTAGACAAGCCGCGCAGTGAATCGCATGGCAATCTCTCGAACTTTAGCCCGACCCTGCCGAATCCTGCAGCGGGTGGGCTGCCCGGAGCCCTTTACTTTGCCGGCTCGGGTCCAGGCCGTATCGGTGGCTCCGGCCAGTTTGCTGAGACGTACAAAAAGGACCTGGCCCCGCGTATCGGCTTTGCCTATGCGCCGGATGCCTCCAGGGGCACCCTGTCCATTCGCGGCGGCTTCGGCATCTACTACGCGCCGCTGGACTACTCCGATTTTGGAAGCGCCAGCCAACTGGGTTTCAGCGCGAACCCGAACTTTCACAATCAAGACAACTTCACGCAGGCATTCGGCCTGGATCAAGGCTTTCCCGCTTACGCGCCGCCCCCAAACCTCGACGCGGGCCAGAACCTTGAGCAGGATCTCGGCGGCGGCCTTGCTGCACAGTACATCGCACCAAGCTTTGGTAGGACGGCACAAGTGTTCAACTGGGGCCTGCAGATTCAGCAGGAGGTTGCGACAGATCTCATCTTCACTCTTGGCTATATCGGTACTTCAGCCTCGCACCTGCACTCTGATTTGCTGCAATTGAATGACTTGAATCCAGCCTTATTCAACCGGGGTCAGCAGACACTGGGGGCCGCAGCAACTACAACTCCATTTGCCGGTTTCAAAGGTTCACAGGCACAGGCGCTCCGGCCATTTCCGCAGTTCGGCAACATCTACTCAAGCGGCGGTTTGGAGAATCTTGGTCACTCAAGCTACGACGCGCTTACCGCCAAGCTCGAACGCCGCTTCCACTCCGGGCTCAACGTGCTGGCTTCCTATACATGGTCCAAAACCCTCACAGATGCCGACTCAGCCCTGCCCGTCTTCTCCGCTTTCGACCAAGGCGCGGGGAGCGTGCAGAATCCGGCCAATCTGAAGGGTGAAAAGGCACTTAGCTTTCAAGACGTGCCACAAAACTTTGTCATCAGCTACCTGTATGAGCTTCCTGTCGGCAAAGGCAAAAAGTTCCTGAATCATAGTCGGGTTCTTGATGCAGTTGTAGGTGGCTACCAGGTAGGCGGCATCCAGCGGTATCTCAGCGGCCAGCCGACTTCTTTTGCTTGCACCTACAATCAAACGCCTATACCGGCAAGCCTGGCTTGTCTTCGCTATGACATTGCTCCGCAATTTGTAAATCATGACGCAAATGCAAATAGCGGGAACCCGCAGCTTCGGCAAGCGTTCAACCCGGCCGCATTCACCAACCCCAGTGTTGTTCCGGGCCAGCCGAATGCTCCATTTGTCTTTGGAAGTTCACCGCGCACGAACGGCGCATATCGCTCTCCTGTTTACAAGAACGAAGATTTTTCCATCATCAAGCACATCGCCAACCTGGGAGAGTACGGCGACCTGCAATTGCATGTGGACTTGTTCGACGCTTTCAATCGAACACACTTCAATGGTCCATCGACAGATCCGAATGACCTGCCGACAGCTGCAAGCCCTTCCGGCCACTTCGGTTCCATTACCGGCGCGTATGGAATGCCGTCTACAAGGCAATTCATCTTGCGGTACACCTTCTGACATGCGCGCTGACACATTCATCGGCATACACGGGCAGCGCGCATGCCGCTGCCTGGCGGTAGCAGACGGAACTCGATAAGCTTGGCTACGTGAAGCGATCTTCTCTCATGCTTGCGCTTTGCGGCTTCTGGTTGTCGCCATGGTTGGTTGCCCAGGGCCATACGCCTTTTACGCCGACTCCGGCCAACGTCGAGCTGTTTCAGCAAGGCACACAAGCTATGCAGGCGGGCCATGTTGAGGAGGCTGTGTCAGACTTTCGGCAGTTGACCAATGCCGCGCCCCGCTTTGCCGAAGCCTACCTGAACCTGGGTTTGGCGCTGAACCAGCTCGGCAACAACCAGGAAGCGGCTCACGCGCTTGAGCAAGGGATTGCCGTAAAACCTGCCATGCGCGGCGCGCACCTGTTCCTGGCAATCTCGCAGTACCGGCTCAACCATTTGGAACAGGCGGCTACATCCATCCACGCCGAAACATCGCGCTTTGCAAGCGACGCACAAGCCTGGATGTGGCAGGGAATTATCGAGCTTGCCTTAGAGCATAATGCGAATGCCGTGGAGGCATTGGACAAAGCCGCCGTGCTCGACCCGAAGAGTGTCGATATCTTGTATCACCGGGGTCGTGCCGCGCTTGAGCTTTCTCGTCAGAGCTACGCGGCAATGTTCAAGCAGGATCCAAACTCCTGGCACGTTCACCAGGTGCTTGCCGAGGCAGCCGTAGAGGCCGGCAACGATGACGATGCCATTGCCGAGTACAAGCTGGCCATTGCAGCGGCACCGCCGCAGAGCGGCTTGTATGAGGCGCTCGGCAGTTCCCTGTGGCGCACCGGCAAGCAGGATGAAGCACAGCAAGCCTACGGGGAAGCTCTGAAAATCGATCCCGGCGACGTGATCACACTGTACAAACTAGGCTGCCTGCGCGTGGATCAATCGGATGCAGCCGGCGGAAAGCCGCTACTTGATCGCGTATTAGCTATTGACCCTTCCTTGAAGATGACGCGATATTACCTCGGACGGGCCGAGTTCCAGTTAGGACAAAATGAGGCCGCAATTGCAGATTTCCAGAAAACGATTCAAGGCAGTGCGGATGACGATACTAGCAAGCAGTCATACTTCCAGTTAGCCCGTATCTATCGGCGGCTGCATAACATACCGGCGTCGGAGCAGGCTCAGGAGCAATACCGCATGCTCGATCAGCAGTCCAGGGCAGCCTTGCAGGAAAAGCTCAAGCAGCACCAGCTTCGCGGCGACCGGGATACAAATCTTCCGGTAGCAACAGCGGACGATACTAAAAATCAACAATAAATGCCATTTCAAAGAAACAGGAAGGCTTGCATGACAGGTACACCATTGTGGGACCGACGCCAGGTATTAGAGGGTTTGGCTGTCACCGCTTTTGCCTTGGCACAATCCCGCAAGCTGACTGCTCAAACCGCGCCGCGCGAGCTGCGTATGTACATAACAAGCGCGACCAAAAAGCATGAAGAAGTTGCCGTTCCCGGGCATGCAACACAAATTGGCAGCAAGGTAACAGATGATATTGTGATCGACGCAAGCCGGAGCTTTCAGCCCATGCTGGGCTTCGGTTCTGCGTATACAGACGCTTCATGCTTTCTGCTGAATTCGATGAAGCCGGAAGCCCGGCAAAGCTTTCTCAAAGATACCTTTTCGCCCCAGGGGATGAACCTGAGCGTAGGCCGTACCTCGATCGGTGCCAGCGATTACTCACGAAGTGTGTACAGTTACGACGACACTCCGGACGATGTTTCGATGAGCCACTTTTCCATCGCGCATGATGAGACGTACATCCTGCCTATGTTGCGCGAGATGCGGCAGATCAACCCGGATCTGTTTTTACTGTCGTCTCCCTGGAGCCCGCCGGGCTGGATGAAGACTTACGGCTCCATGCTGGGCGGCTGGATGACAAGCAAGTATCTTGGTCCGTATGCGAGTTACATCAGCCGGTTCCTCGATGCGTATCGCGCCGCCGGTGTTCCTATCCAGGCGATTACTTCGCAGAACGAACTGGAAACAGACCAGGGCGGCAGCATGCCGGCTACATACTGGACGCCTGAAATTGAATCGGATTTTTTGCGCAACCACTTAGGCCCCATGCTAAGTGCAAAGAAAGACCCTGCAGAGTTATGGCTGCTCGATCATAATTATAACTTATGGAAGCGCGTGCGCTGGCAGATGCAGGACCCTAATTTACGCAAGTTTGTCTCAGGCGTGGCATGGCACGGGTATGTGGGCACACCTGATCAGATGAGCCGCTTGCATGATACTGAGCCGCAACTGCCGTTCTACTGGACAGAGGGCGGCCCTGACATCGTGGACCCGCACTACGCGGAAGATTGGACACGATGGGGCATGGTATTTACCGATGCTATTGCAAACTGGTGCCGCTGCATCATCACCTGGAACCTGATGCTTGATGCAAAAGGCAATCCAAATATTGGGCCTTTCCAGTGCGGAGGCCTAGTTACACTCAAAGACGATGGCACCCTGGCATACAGCGGCCAATACTGGACGTTGCGGCATTTTTCACAGCATGTGCGCAGAGGTGCGGTGCGCATCGCCAGCCATAGCGATGCTTCGGAGCTGCATCACGTAGCATTTAAGAACCTGGATGGCTCTCTTGCATTGGTACTGACAAATACGGGTGAAGAGCGCGAATTGCGGCTAAGTGATGGAGCCTTCCAAGCTATAGTGCACCTTGAAAAACAGTCAGTAAGCACACTTGGCTGGTCAGCTGTGAGATAAGCAGTTTCAGCACATTTTCTGTTGTGTCGGTCTCGTTGATTTAAGAAAATACTTTCAATACAGTGACGACGCATATCTTCATCTAGGTCTGTGATTGCGTCCGCTGCGTGCCGTAGTCTCCACTGCTGCTCGGACAGCTATACATTTGAACAAAGACGGAGAAACAAGCGAAAAGATTACCCTGGAAGAACATTTTCGTGTGCCAAAGCCGCCGAAGTACTCAGCCTCATCGCAGTACCTTTCTAATAAGAAACTGACCTCCCATGGAAAGCCTTGCCGACCAGCTAGCCTACACGCTTGAGCAACGTCATGATCCGGCGGTACCCATAACAGTTGTACGGACCAGCCAGCTTGATGATGGCTCGCGTGAGTGCATCCTCATTTTCGCGCCGTGCTGCCCGGTAGCATTGCGTGACGCACAGCTTATTCCCCAAGTGGCACCCGCGCCACTTTATCAGACCACGCTGTTGTTGTGCATGGCCTACTGCGTCGTCGTTCAGGGCTTAGAAGTTTTACAAAGCCCTATCCTTCAGCACCAGCTACAGCCCCCAGCTAAAAATAGCCTCTCATTGCGAGAGGCCATTTTTATAGTAAACTTTTTAGAATCATGGTGCCGGGAGGGGGGGTCGAACCCCCACGAGGTTGCCCTCGGCGGATTTTGAGTTGCTAGTGAAAACCGCAAGTCGAACAAAACAAACAATATCTGCCCGTAACGGAGTGTAAGCGTAAGTAGTTGAGCGACCGTAATTTAGTGCAAATAATCCTTCTGTGGAAAAGCTGATGGGTGTACCGCTACTGTACCGTTTTCGCCGTTCTGCTGTCCCAACAAGGGCAGGTGAACTGGGCACCGTAACCACGTTGTTAGCTAATCAAACTCGGCGGAACTAGATCTCCTCATGCGGAGTCGCCGGATAGCTTGTCGGAAGATCGCCCTCTTCCATGTCGACATTGAAGTTGTAATCAAGTTTTGGAAGTGTCGCGGAGTGCACGTTATTGTCGTTATAGGAGCGAAGATCCAACTCAAGCTGCTGACAGTCGTTAAGAGCCATGTTCCGTCGCAGTGCACAAGATAGCTGCATATGAGCGGGTGGAGCCTGAAAAATTGAGTACCACCGGGAACGTCTCTTTGGACCGTCCTGAGTCTGAACCTCGATTGGAACCCATCTAAAACCCCCGCGTGCCAGAGAACCCCATAGAGCTGATTCTCCCCCGGAGTGTGCATCTTGTGCTCTATAGCAACGGTGAATCTTATATGGCCGTGCAGAGCCCTTCTCCCTTTGTGACAGCCCACCATCGGGCGCTGAGGAGGCGCGTACCGGGGACGTTTTGTCCACGGTGTACGTTTTGTCCTGGGTAGCCAACTCGCCATCAAGCTGAGCGATGTCCCGTGGACGATGCTCTTGGATGTTGATAACGACATTTTGCGAACGAAGGAACGAAAATGCACCGTGCGTGTTGGGCGCCTGTTCCAGTTCCTCCCAATCAAGGATCGTCGAGGTGTCAGGCTGTCTTTTCATCAATGCTGACGACCTCGCCGGGCGCGAACTGCTGAAGCAGACGGTCTGTGAGGAACTGGTAGTCCTCGAGAGCTTTAGAACGAGGATCGAAGTCCGCAAGGAACTTACGATTGCGTGCCGCGTTCACAGCCGCCTGATCGGTACGAATGCCGGGGTAAACTGGGACTCCGCGCTTGGCTGAAATAGCGGAAAGTGTGTTCAGAACGACCTCAGTGATTGCTAGCCTTCTGTCGAGTTTCACCGGCAGAAGGCCAGTCACACGCACATTCAACCCACCGGCAAGCATTCCGTTGAGCATGTCTCCCGCCTGAATACTCGCTGTGGCTCCTTGGACACTCAGAATGTCCATATCTACTGGAACAAGCACTTGCTGCGTGTAGACCATTGCGCAGGTCTGAAAGAGACTGATAGACGGCGCTACGTCGACCAGAACAGCATCGTAGTTTCGCTCATACTCGCCCAAGAGATGCTTGAAGATGAACTCTCTAAAGGGGAGGCTCATTGCGGTTGCTTCCGCTTCAGTCATGTAGCGATGCCACAGATCACGTCCACACCCGGGTGGACCGTCATCAGGCATTCTCGGAGTGCCAGCTTCCTGATGAGCAGATCATGGAGAAACGCTGGCGGCTTTAAAGCCAGTAAAGCAGCGATTGAACCTTGCGGATCTGCGTCGACCAACAGGACTCGCATCCCACGATCGGCGAAGCAGCGGGCGAGTGTAACCGCTGTTGTAGTCTTCCCGACACCCCCGCGCTGATTTGACACTGTTAAACGGATCACTGGGGACCTCCGATCGGACGATCCAGGAGATTAGCGATCTCGGTAGTTCGGAAGTAAACCCGCCTTCCCAATCGCAAACGGGAAGCATTGACTTTGCAGACCCACTCACTGCTGGATCTTAGGCTGATCCGTAATCCTTCAGGGGATCGATTGAGCACCTTCGCTAACTGCGTGATTGTTAGCAGAGGCCCACATTGCGTCGTCAGAGTTTCTTCTATGCTCATCATTCACCTAACGATTACGGTGGAATCGGTTCGTTAGGCCTAATCTAGGGAACGCGTCGCCAAACTGCGAGAGACAAATTATGATTAGTTTTCCGCTAAAGGCTTAACCCGTTTCGTTCTCCGAAGGGACGCCGCTGGCTCACGTAAGGAGCTTATGGCAGCCTCTTGGAGGGACATAAATGTCAGATTAAACTCGTCCGTCAGCTGACTAGCGTGCTTTTTCGTTGTGTCGGACAGCTGCTTTATATCGATACTCAAAGCTTCTACTAGATCTGCGTCCCCAACCTGGAGCTTCAGATCGCGGTTCTCGGTCTGTTGTAGCCACTGGCATAGATCGATGTACGGCAACACCTTCGATTTGAACCATGATTTGTAGTTGGGAGCCTTCGTTTCTTTTGGGTATACAACCGAACCCCGATTCAAGCTCGTGTACTGATTCAGCAATTCTAGAACCTGCTTTGTTATTAGAGCCGGCGGTAGCCGAGCATCGATAGTCAGGAAGAACTCGGGTGTGTCTGCAAAGGACTGCTGGCTCAATCGAGACACAGGCTCACAAAGGACGGAAGACTTGGCAACTTTCGACCGAGATCGGATGTGCAACTCAAAGGGGCTGCAGTCATACTCCTTGGCCGCCTCGCGGCGAGTCCGTTCAGGTAAGTTCTTGCTTGCATGGATCAGGTCGCCGACAGTCATGAGGCGCACGTGCAGACCCTGTGCTCCTACAGTACGCATCGTAAAAAGGGTTTCTGGCGCAAGCCATTTCTCACCTTCCATAAAGAGCTGAAGGGCTTTCCCCTGCACGACGCCTGACCAGCGAATGAGGTCGGTCAGCGTCGCATGTGCCTCGACCAGCGCGGGGAATGGGTTGCCTGCCCAATAAGGAGGGAACGAGCTCGCTGTAAATCGATATGAGCGGCGAATTGCTGGTACCAGATCAATGGCGAGGCAGTGCTGAGGATTTCGTAGTTCTGCAGATTGAACCATGGTGCGTTGGCCTGGATGAGGCTTCTGCTCGCTTTTAGACCGTGGCTCATGTGCGATCTAAGCCTCTGTTGAGCGCAATTGCGTCGAGCTTTCCGACCAGATCTTCAGCCCTCAAGTGTGTGTAGCGTTTTAGCATCTGCATGGATTTGTGGCCACTGATGGCAGATACTTCCTGATCGGAGAGGCCTGCCTCAACGAAGCGGCTAACGGCTTCATGGCGCAGATCGTGAAAGTGAAAGTCCTTCAAGCCCTGCTTTCTCTTGATCTCTTGCCATACCCGATCAAAGGCGTAGGGGCCTCGAGTGCCTTGTCTGCCTGGTTCACCGAAGAAGATCAAATCAGTTCCGGCCGGTCGGACCGGATGATATAGCGCACTCTGGAGAAGTTTCGCGGCCGTCGTCGTCAGTGGCACGGTGCGAGGATGCGTGTTCTTCGTCTTCAGCAATCGGACGATACGCCGGTCGACTTCGACCTGTGCCCGGCGCAGCGTCACAATCTCGGAGGTCCGCATTCCCGTTTCGAGAGCGATGCGCACGATCCAGCCGAGCATGGGATTGGAGTGGGCATCTACGGCCGCAAGGATGTTCGACTCTTCTTCAGAAGTCATGCGCTGGTTTCGTCCCGGACCAGGTGCGGGCCTGCGGATGTTCATCACAGGATTGGCAGGCAGCCCAACACCCCACTCTTTGATCGCGACCGTGTAAAGGTGCCCAAGGAGCGCCAGATCCAGGCGCACTGTGTTGTTTGCCCTTGGCTGAGGCTTGCCCGTCGGACTGAGGCGATCCTCGCCCGCCAGCCGCATGTCTCTAAACTTTGCGGTGAGCTCTTGGTTAAGCGCCGCTAACGAGTATTTGCCGAGATGCCTGATGAGGATTCTTGAGCGCTTCACATCAGCAAGCTGCGAGGTAGCGCGCTTGGTTGGGACGACCTCGGCAAGGTAGCGCTTCAGAGCCACTTCTACGGTCATGCGATCTGCCGTGGCTCCGCGCACCATCTTGTCTTCGCTGCGGCGCGACCAATCCTCGGCGTCTCGCTTCGTGCGAAACGTCTTCGCAGTCGTTGGCCATCCCGCCTTGCGGATGACGGCTTTCCAGGTTCCCGAATCTGTTTTTACGAGGGTCGCCATGGCTCTCCGGTACAGCGCCTTGCGGCATCACTGTACCGGAATTGTACTGAAGGGGGTTTGTTACAGTCGCCGAAGGGCGCAATCAGGATGGGCGAGAGCGTCTTGTTCTCTCGCTAAACCACAAAGTATGTATGACTTACAGTTGGTGCCAGGAGGGGGGTCGAACCCCCACGAGGTTGCCCTCGGCGGATTTTGAGTCCTATTAGAAGCTTATTGCATAATGCTGCAAGATGTAGCAAAGTGTCACAAAAATGTAATGAATTCAACAAGTTATGCTTGGTTCATGACTAGCACTATGTTGCAGGAAACTGCAAGAAAGCACACAACCAACAGCCACCAAAACAACCATCAAGGCGTCCGGCTTTTCACACCTTTTTAGTATTGGCCGCCCACCCGCTGGAACACCCGAAAGAAAATCTGCTGGCTCAGCTCAGCAGATTAATTGATCGCTTGGAAGATGGGCATGGTGACAGGGTTGTATCGCTACCTTGAATCGGCATTGCGGCGCAAGACTAATTGCCACAGTAGATCCTAACCCTGCACAAAACATCCGAAGGGTCTTCAAAGGGTATCGCATCGGCTATGTTCGGGTGAGCAGAACGAAGCCCGCCAGCTAGAAGGTGTCGAGGTCGAGCGAATATTCACCGACAAGGCCTCTGGTAAAGACGTAAAGCGGCCGCAGCTCGAAGCCTTGCTGACGTTCGCCAGGGAAGGGGACACAGTTGTCTGCCACAGCATGGACCGGATGGCCCGGAACCTTGACGATCTGCGCCGCATAGTCCTGGGGTTGACACAGCGCGGCATCCATATGCAATTCATCAAGGAAAGCCTCACGTTCACCGGCGAATCTTCTACTGAGTGTCATGGGTGCATTCACTCAGTTTGAACGGGAACTAATTAAAGAGCCCAGCGCCAGGGAATTACGATCGCCAAGAAAGCCAGTGTCTATCATGGTCGCAAACCGTCGCTGACGATTCCATAGGCGAACCAGCTAGGCCGCCGTGTGGTGACCGGCGAGAAGCGGACAGTGCTGGTTCGTGAGTTCGACATAGCCGCGATACGGTTTATAAGTACGCGCCGGCGATGTCAGCGACGGTGCGGGCTCCTGAGATCCACAAGAAGACAATCCTTTATGTCGATCCAAATGAGCAGGTTCTTTCCATGCGCTGCTTCATGCTCGAGACGCGAAGATATGCGGTCAAGACTGCGCGAAACGATGACGCGGGAAGGGAAGTGCTCAACGGCGGCGGTGTGGACCTGGTGCTGAGCAGTTGCCTGGGCGTGATCTCCGCAGTGAAGACGATGGGGCTGCTGTTGCCCCCCGTCTTTCTCGCTAGTAGGATGCTCTCCTACAGCGTGGAAACAGACGCTACTGTGGGTAAGGGTGCGCAATCACCCGTCGAAATCCTCTCCGCAGTTCGAATACTCATCCACCAGTACAAACTGGAACGGCAGAGGGCAAGCGCATGAAGAAAGCTGTCTAAAGAGCGATGTACTGCCCATGCGGGCAGGGAAAGATTCTGGCTCAAGGTCTCTGCGCGACCTGCTATAGCCTGAAACGACAGAATGAAGGGTATCTCGGTGGCTTGCGGGAAGCGGTCTTGGAACGGGACGGCTGCTGCTGCCGAGTCTGTGGAGCATTGGGACGAGACAAGCGCTCGATCACCGTACATCATCGAGTGCCCGGCAAGTCTCTTCTGCACCTGATGATCTCGCTATGCCTAGGTTGTCACGCCAAGGTGCATCGGACGAAAGTGGTTCTGACTGAGCCGCCGCCGCTCCTTTTGGAGCTGTGGAGAGAACAGCACCCGGAAGGGCATGAGCAAACCATTCTGAATCTTAGGTGGCGGAACTCCGTCGCAGCTGCTGTTCCATCAGCATTCAGCAGCGAAGATTTGGACCAAAAGCAGGGTAGTACGTTCTTAGAAATCCCTCAAGGAAGGTATGGAGGGTTTTTCTTTGTTCATGCGATTCGATGTGAAATTAATGTTGGCCTTTGCAAAAGTGTGCAACAGTTGAATCACTGCCTACTCCATCGCAGCTTTGAAGCGGCTGGATGCCACTGTTAACAACAACTACAACCTAA
>CAXSFX010000004.1:0-56466 GCA_964236655.1 uncultured Acidobacteriaceae bacterium
ACCGCGACAAACATTTCAAGCGAACGAGCCACATAGTGGCACATGTAGTTTGTGCGGGGGCAATGGCAATGTCCTCGATTGCAGCATTTGGACAGGGAAGTCCAGTTGTGAATACCGGCTGGAACTCGTCAACCTCTACTTCTCTGCAAGCAGCCGGCCGCTTACTGAACCAGGCTAGCTTTGGGCCGACGATAAATGATATGACCAATGTAGAAAATACCGGTATCAGTAAGTGGATCGATCAGCAATTTGCATTGCCGGGGTACCAGATACCGCTAGCCAGCACAAGCGCAAATACTCTGCCGGACTGCCCAAGCTTGGAGTGCCCCACAGAGTATTACTGGTGGAATGATGCGCTTTTTGGGCAGGACCAGTTTCGACAGCGAGTTGCTTTTGAGCTTAGTAAGCTGTTTGTTGTGTCGACGTATATGGTCGATCCGCGCTACCTGCCGAATTACTTGAACATTTTATCAAATGATGCTTTCGGCAACTGGTTTACACTGATGCACGATGTTGCGCTTTCACCCGCCATGGGCACGTACCTCAACATGGCAAATAGCTTTGCGCCTGCAAAAGGTCAATTTGCGAATGAAAACTTTGCACGTGAGCTGATGCAGTTGTTTTCCATCGGTACGGTTGCACTGAATCAGGATGGTACGCCCAGTCTCGATGGTAGTGGCCACCCAATCCTGAACTACACCTCGGCGCAGGTTCAAAACTTTGCCCTTGCATATACAGGGTGGACGTTTGCCTACAATGACTGTAGCGTCCCTACGCAGGCTCAGTACTACTGGCCGGTCTATCCCACGGGAGAAAATTGTCCGCTCGTTCCTCTGTCGGGATCGCATAGCACAACAGCAAAAACCCTACTGCGCGGCGCTGTTCTGCCTGCAGGGCAAACCGCGCAGGATGATCTGAATGGTGCACTACAAAACATCTTTAATGATCCCTCGCTCCCGCCTTTTGTATCGCGGCGGCTCATCCAGGATTTAGTAAAGAGCAATCCAACACCTGCGTATATCAGCCGTGTCGCTGGTGTATTTATCAACAATGGTTCAGGCGTACGCGGTGACATGAAGTCCATACTGAAGGCGATTTTGCTTGATCCGGAAGCTCGCGCGGCTGACTCCCTCACTGCGCAGGTCGATCCGAATAGCGGAAAGCTGCGGGACCCGATTTTGTGGTGGGCTTCGGTAATGCGTGCCACGGAAGCAACTTCCAGTGCAAGCCTGCCGAATGTCGGAATATATGAGCATATCTTTAGCTTGTGGCTTTCGAACATGGATGAAATTCCCCATGCAGCAGAAAGCGTGTTCAGCTTTTATTCGCCGGACTTTCAGTTAGGAAGCGGAGGGTTGTACGCGCCCGAGTTCCAAAACGAGAATGCACAGACGATTGTCTGGATGGCGTTACATGTACAAGACGCTCTTTACAATAACTTCAACGTAGGCGCTCCGCAGGCCGGTGAATTTACAGTAAATCTTGGTGCCGGCAGTTTCTGGTATAACTGCGCTTCGCAATGGGGCCCGACAAATCTTGTCAATGTTCTTGACGCACTTTTGCTACATGGAACAATGACGCAGGATATGCAGCAAGCTATAGTTACCGCGATCAAGTACGACGATCCGGCGACGATGGTGCGCGCCGCTATCTACCTTATCGTGACATCGCCTCAATACCGGATCATGGCATAACTGCAGCACCTATAAATATATCCTCGGAGAATCACATGCAACGCAGAAATTTTCTGAAAACCGCGTCCTGGGGAGCTCTTGCGCAGCTGGCAGGTGGCTCACCGCTCCGCTCCATGGCAGCCCTTGCAGACAGTACTACAGGTGACTACAAAGCCATCGTTTGTCTATTCATGCGAGGCGGCAACGACAGCAATAACATGATTGTTCCCCTTACGGGCTCACAGTACACCGCGTACAGTCAGGCTCGCGGGTCGAGCGCTGTAGCCCAGAGTCAGCTGTTATCCCTACCAAACTCCGGTTACGGTCTAAACCCGGCGTTTACAAATCTTAACCAAGCCTATGCCTCGGGAAACGCGGCGATGATTGCCAATGTCGGCCCTCTTGTGCAGCCTACAACAGTAGCTCAGTACAAGGCGACCAGTGTGCAAATTCCTCGTTCGTTAATGGCCCATGATGATCAGCAATTGACTTGGGAGGGTGGTGCCTCTGACCCTGCCATAGGACCAAGCTGGGCCGGCCTGACTTCTGAGCTGCTGTCGTCAAACTTCAATACTCCCAGCATGCCCATGGTGACGCTAACCGGTAACGCGACGATTTTTGGTCGAGGTCAAAGCTCAGCCCCATTCACTGCCAGCCCCAACGCACAGCAGGCAAGCTTCTGGTGTGCGGATGGCGGTCTCTGGTGTGGTGCGCGAAATCTGGCTGCCCAGCAGATACTAACTTTCAATAATGGAGTCAGCCTATTACAGACAGATCAGCAAATTTATTCGCAGGCCTATAAATACAACACGTTCTATAACGGCGTCTTGAGCGGGGCGAAAGGTTTTAAGACAAATTTTATCGGTACTAATCCACTATCGGGGCCTTTGTACACAGTTGCTACCATGATGCAACTTCGAAACCAGATAGGCGCACGGCGGCAGATTTTTCTGATTGATGCCAGCGGGTTTGACACACATGGAAACCAGGGCGGCATTCAGCCTGCGCTCTATGGAATGATTGATCAGGCGGTCGGCATGTTTATCCAGGTCATGCAAGAGATGGGTCTATATAACAATGTAACGTTGTTTACCGCGTCCGATTTCTCCCGTACTCTTTCCATGAATAGTGCCGGCGGATCCGATCATGCCTGGGGAGGCCACCACTTTGCTGTTGGCGGCGCAGTTAAAGGCGGCAGTATTTACGGTAGCTTCCCCAACCTGCAACTCGGCGGCCCCGATGATATTGACGGTTCGGGTCGCTTCGTACCCACCACAGCTCTCTCACAGTACACCGCAACCCTGGCTTCGTGGTTTGGAGTCCCAAGCTCGGCACTCGGTGCCATGTTGCCCGGTCTTACCAATTTCTCCACAACCAACCTGGGCTTTGTATAGAAACAGAAAGGCCCCGCATCGCTGCGGGGCCTTTTCTAACAGCTGGGCCTAGTTCAAGCCTCCGCGCTTTGAGCGCTTCGTTTGCCATGCCTCATAAGCTTGCTCATCGTTTCCGGAGCCGCGTTCCCGTTCTCCCCGTCGCTTGTTGTCCCCGGCTGAAAAAGCTCGTTCTTCATTGCGGCTCAAGCGGCGATGCGCCACCATGCCTTCGAGTAGAAACTCAGCAGCCGCAACCAGGCGTTCCGGTGCATCTGACGGTTTCACGCCGAGCGGCGACAGCTTGTCAAACAAACCCTGAATTTGTTTCAGCTCCGCGGCAATGGCAGCTGCCGGTTCGCCATCCTCAATCTTCAAAGAGCCGCCCAGGTTGAACCACTGCTCAATCTGCTGTGTGTTGGTTTCAGCAAAGTAGCGGTCATACACTGTGCCTAGTGCACTGCGAATCAACTCACGTACCACAACGTCCGCACCCCGCATTTCTCCTTCATATTCAAGCTCGATCTTGCCGGTAATACCCGGCATGGCTGTGTACAGGTCACCGATACGCGGCAGCACCAGCGACTCATCATGCAGCAGGGCGCGTCGCTCGGCATTTGAAATCACCAGTTCCATTGTCGAAATAGGTAGTCGTTGTGAAACGCCGGAACGCTTATCAACTCGTTTGTCGCCGCGGGCTGTAAACGCTATCTGCTCCACAATCTCGCGCATGTACTTCGGTATTTCAATCTCGCTCGCATCGCGCTCTGACCAGGCTTCCTGCTCGGTAATAGCGATGCCGTCCTCCAGCGTCTCCGGGTAGTGCGTGCGAATCTCCGAGCCGATACGGTCCTTAAGCGGGGTCACGATCTTGCCGCGCGCGGTGTAGTCCTCCGGGTTGGCACTGAACACAATAGCCACATCCAGCTTCAGGCGGACCGGGTAGCCTTTAATCTGCACATCGCCTTCCTGCATGATGTTGAACAACGCTACCTGAATCTTGCCGGCAAGATCCGGTACCTCGTTAATTGCAAAAATGCCGCGATTGGCGCGTGGTAGCAGCCCATAATGCATGGTTAACTCGTTTGAAAGATCCTGGCCGCCGCGTGCTGCCTTGATCGGGTCCAGATCGCCGACCAGGTCAGCTACAGTTACGTCCGGGGTAGCAAGCTTCTCCACATAGCGATCATCACGGCTCATCCATGCAATCGGTGTATGGTCGCCGTGTGCAGCCAGCAGGTCTCGGGAGTGCTTTGCAAGCGGTTTCCAGGGATTATCACGAATCTCGGAACCGGCGATGTATGGTGCCCACTCATCCAGCAGGTGCGTCAAGGCACGCAGAATCCGGCTCTTGGCCTGGCCTCGTAGTCCAAGCAAAATGAAATTGTGCCTGGACAAAACGGCGTTTACAATTTGCGGCACCACAGTATCTTCATACCCGACAATGCCTGGGAAAATAGGCTCGTGATCCTGGGCTTGTTGACGTAGCAGCACAATCAGGTTTTCGCGAAGCTCATCTTTAACGGAGCGGTTCTGCAATCGGCTTTCGCCATAAAGAGGATGGTTGCGGAGCTCTCCAAGGGTTTTCGGCAGGGCATTCTGGCCGGGATTGCTGACGACGGCGGCTTGAGTTGTTGTGGCCATGGAAGGTATCGCTCCTGAGCAGAGGGAAAAGCGTCGGCGGCAGCCTGTCTCCAGGTCCAAGCCGTATCAAACGCGAGAGATAAAGTACGGTCTATCTAGGATAAATGAACCACCGGGTATTGTTCTGGGTGCAGCCCATACCCGCGACACTTACATCACCCGGCCGTTGCCGTTTTGCGCGTAGCCGTTCCGGCTTTGCGCGGCACCCATCCGCAACTTCGGCAGGATTTCATGGTAAAAGTCCAGCAGCAACGCAGTGCGCTCCATATCAGAGCGGCTCACCAACAATCTTTGTTTGAAGCCGAGATCGGCCGGAAGCTCCCAGGCAAGCTGAAAAGACAGTGCTCGACTCAGATCCAATGAGTAGCTTTCTCGTCCGATACCCGCTAGGGCCAACGCTTCCAAGTGTAACGCGACACATTCTGCCCGTTCTTCGCGGCTACACTCCGGCGCATCATCATCAAAAAAATCCACCTCAGCTTGCAAAAATGAGCGTGAGTTGTCCAGCTGTTCAATCTCGAAACGACGTTTGCCTTCGCAAAGCACATCAATGCGTCCATCGGGGTAGCGGCGCAGCACCCGTGTAATAGCTGCTGTGCAGCCGGCAATGGCCAGACCTTCGCGCTGTGCACGCACTACACCAAACTCCATTTCTCCAGCCAGGCACAAACCCAGCATCTCCCTGTAGCGTTCTTCAAAGACATGAAGAGGCAGCGGTACGCCCGGGTAGAGAACGACATCGAGAGGGAACAGGGCGATCTTCATTGCAAGTTCATGCCTTTCAAGCCAGGTCGCCGGTGGTAGAGCCGCGCCAAATGCAAAAACATCAAGCGGAACAAAACTACTAATTTGAGCAACATAGTTGTTGTCTGAAGTACCACTGTCGCATGCGGGGAGGAGAATGGTTAACTGCCTAGTTCCAGCTCATCAAGCATGGCTTGCATTTCATTTTGTGCATGTACATTGCCGCTGCGCTTGGCAGTACCGATGCCGAGTACCAGGTGCTGTTTCGCATCTGACACTTTACCGGCACGTGCTGTAGTCTGCGCCGCCATAAAGTATCCCGGCGTGTACTCAGGGTTGTCCCGCAGCAAAGTTGTAAACTCGCGGATCGAGGCATCCAACTCATCTTTGGAGGCATAATCCATGGCTAGCCCGTAACGTGCAAAAGCGTCCTTGGGGTTTGCCTCCAGGATTTGCCGTAGCATCGTTGCTTTATCCATTGAAGTTGCCTTCTTTCTTCTATTTCCAGTAGATTCTTCTTCACTCACGAAGAAGCAGTTTGCTTGCAGAACCACTTGCGAGCGCTGAAACTGATGCTTTCGATTGTATCCACCGTCAGGCAATTTGCTGCTTGGGAGAAGACATTGGCAGCTACCGACGACCCTATCCAAAACGCGGCACGCACGCCCCTGGCATCGCAGTCGGCCATGACTGAGTTGATCCTGCCGAATGACACTAATACACTGGGAAATCTATTGGGCGGACGCCTGATGCACTTCATTGATCTGGTGGCCGCTATGGCGGCTTACCGCCATGCGCGCAACCACGTTGTCACAGCGTCCATGGACCACATCGACTTCATCGCTCCCGTCCATGTAGGCGACTTGCTGGTGCTTAAATCAAGGGTCAACCGGAGCTATCGCACGTCCATGGAAGTTGGGGTCAAAGTCTGGTCTGAGAACGCGATTCTGGGCACTCGGCGGCATGTCGCCTCGGCCTACCTTACTTTTGTCGCCATCAACATACAGGGAACCCCTACTGCAGTCCCGCAGCTGCTTACAGAAGACGCGGAAAGCGAGCGCCGCTTTGCCGATGCCGGACGGCGACGGGAGCACCGGCAAGCTGAGCTTGCGCGCCGACGGGCTGCAGGCAAACTCTCTACAGCAGGCTGATGCAACAGCATCGCTATCATGGCAACAGGTTCTCTTGCCTCACCCTGAAAGGAATACACCATGGCACCTGGACAAGCAGGACAAGCAGCGCCGGGACCCATCGCACTGCCCGGTATCCGGCACATCATCGCCATCGGCTCCGGCAAGGGCGGTGTCGGCAAAACCACGGTAGCCGTCAACCTGGCCATTGCGCTGGCCTCACTGGGGCAACGTGTGGGCTTGATTGATGCCGACATTTACGGGCCCAATGTCCCCATGATGTTTGGGAGCACCGGCCAGCCCAAGGTGTTGCCGAACAACCAGATTGAGCCGAACCTGGCGCACGGCGTCAAAATCATGTCTGTAGGACTCATCTCGCCGGGTGACAAGCCCATGGTGATGCGCGGCCCCATGCTGCACCAGATCATTCGCCAGTTTCTTCAACAGGTAGAGTGGGGCGAGCTTGATTTTCTGCTCGTTGACCTGCCGCCCGGAACCGGAGACGTAGTAATTTCACTCGTCCAAACTGTTCCGCTTACAGGCGCCGTGGTCGTGTCCACACCATCGGATGTAGCTCTGCAAGACGCCCGCAAGGCTATCGAGATGTTTGGCCAGGTCAATGTAGAGATTCTGGGAATCATAGAAAACATGAGCCACTTTACCTGTCCGCATTGCCATACCGAGATCGATATTTTCGCCAAGGGCGGTGCCGCACGCACGGCAGACCAGTTCAAGGTGCCCTACCTCGGTTCCATTGAACTGGCTACGCAGATTCGTGCGGGTGGGGACAGTGGAGCGCCCATCGCAGTAGGAGGCCCCGATGCTGCTTTTGCCGGAGAGTTCTTCGACATAGCGCGCAAGGTTGCCGAACGGGCTTCACAACTTGAAGGGCATGGAGCGGATATGTTTGAGGTGCAGTAAGCGACGCCCTGGACCGATGACGCAATAATGCTATGTTTCATCGGTGCCGGCGATCAGTCAGCCATCTCACTACAAAGCGTCATGATCCATGGAATGCTATCGTTCGTCATCATGCGTAAGAACGTGTTTGCAGGGCAGTTAGATAAAGCTCTTATAAACTTTACCTAAAAGGGAAGCGCTATGCTGATCGACCAAGATTATGAAACCGGGAGGGGTGCAGCAAATGTACTCGAAAGCGGGAAGCAGTCAGGGCATAACCGCTTCCCGGTAAACAAAACGGCTAGGCAGTAGCGGGTACTGACAGAGCCTTGAGCCGGGCGTTCAAGCGGCTCTTGTAACGTGAAGCGGTATTTTTATGCAGGATGCCCTTCTGGACACTTTTGTCCAGTGCGGATACTGTTGCACGAAACTGCTCCGCAGCTGCGGGAGCATCACCCTTCAGCAAGGCCTCACGCAGTAGGCGCAGGCTGCCGCGAATGCGGCTCTTGTTTGCGCGATTGACTGTAGTCTTGCGTTTGGTTTGCCGAACGCGCTTTAGAGATGAGACATGATTTGCCATTCTGTTAAATATGTACTTTCAAAAAGAGATGTGTGCAGGGATTTTCTGCGTTGTCAGTATCCTTCACTCTATGGGAGCCCATGAGCCAAGTCAAGAGAAGCCAATTTGATGTAGCTCGGTTGCTCAACTACAACCCTGGGCACCCTTGTAGCTTGTGTCAATACAATCGGCGATGAAATGGGCGGTACAACACCGCTTACCGGTTACGATACGATCCACATCGATACCATGGCCCGCGTTCCATATAGCGCCACATACACATTCTTCGCTGCCGACTAAAAATTAGGGAATGCACCCGGGCAGATCGAAACCTGCCCGGGCCAAGCGACTAGGCTGATGTTGCAGCAGCAGTTGCATTCGTCCGTGCTGACAACTTGTTCAACAGGTCGTCGAAATGCTTCTCTTCATCAAGCGTCTTCTGTAGTAGCGCCGCATGCTGGGTCAGACCGAGAGTCGTGGCCCACTCGCGCGCCGCTCCATACGAAGCGATCTCGTAATGCTCGATCTTCTGTGCCGTGGCAAGAAGCCCTGCGTCACGTACCGGGCCTTCACTCGACTCCCGCGTAATGTTTGCTCCCGACCCTATCAGCGCCAGGCAAACTGGATCTTTCAGGTCATCGACCTTGCCGTCCATCTCGGCGATGATCTGGCTAAGGCGCTGCGCCTGTACCAGGCTCTCCTGCTTGTGCGACTGGAAAGCCTGTTTCAACTGCTCATCCTGCGTGTGCTTGATCATGGTTTCCAGGCCGGTGTCACTCTGGTTCTCGGTAGAAAGCAGGTAGCGGAGCTGCCCGGTGTAAAGAGCGCGAAGATTGTCGTAGTCGTTCGGTGTAATGAAACCCATAAAAGTCGTTCACCTCGATCAGTAAGAGGGGCTATGGTCCTTATGCGTTGGCTGCCCCATGCTCGCAGAGTGAGATTGTGCTTTCACCGGCTTTCACTGCTTAAGCTTGCATTCTGTGATAGATAGCCCGGATATCCACGATCGGGAGCCGTTTTGCTCAACCTGTTAGTTCATGGAATATGCGTCAGGGCATTGACGGCACCGCGTTCCGGCGCTACGCTTTGCCCATTGACCCTCGTTGCAGTTCCGTCGAAACACTTCAGTGCAGCCGAAGCGCTGATCGCGGGCTTGCTCTCATCCTAAAGCTGAAGCATTACAAAACTGCGATCGCGTCTTCCCGTAAAGGGAGCACTTTCGCGGGTGGAGGCTTATTCGCTGCTTGATGACCAATAAAACGCTTGAAATCACGCCAAATCTTGAGCCCCTGTTCGGGACCCGCGACGAAAACCTCAAGTTGATGGAGCGTGAGCTCCAGGTACGGATCGACCTGCGCGCCGATGCGGTACATGTAAGTGGCCCGGAGGGAGCGATTGACCGGGTGGAAGGCATCTTCGCCGATTTTGAACATCTACGCCAGCGCGGTGTACACCCTCATAACGGCGAGCTGAACGCATTGCTCAAGCTGGTTGTGTGTGATCCCACGGTAAGTCTCCGCTCGCTAATTGAAAGCGGCAAGCAGCGGTCCACAGGCGGTGTGAAGCGGATCGTGCAGCCGCGTTCCATAAACCAGCGCTGCTACGTCGAGGCCATTGAGCAGAACGATATGACGTTCGGCATCGGTCCTGCCGGCACCGGCAAAACGTACCTGGCAGTAGCCATGGCAGCCTCCGCACTGCTTGCCAAAAAGGTCGCTCGCATCATCCTGGTGCGGCCCGCTGTCGAGGCAGGCGAGCGTCTCGGCTTCCTGCCCGGATCGCTGCAGGAGAAGATCGACCCCTACCTGCGGCCGCTTTATGACGCCCTCTACGAGCTGCTGGAGCCTGAACGGGTCGATAAAATGATTGAAAAAAACATCATCGAAATGGCCCCGCTCGCCTTTATGCGTGGCCGCACGCTCAATGATGCTTTCATCATCATGGATGAAGCACAAAACACCACCAGCGAGCAGATGAAGATGTTCCTCACCCGGCTTGGCAGCAACTCCAAGGCTGTTATTACCGGTGACGTGACACAAATTGACCTGCCCAACCCCCGTCGGTCCGGACTGGTCGAGGCGATCAGCATCCTCTCCGGCACGGACGGCATCAAGTTCATCCATTTTGAAGATGGTGACGTGGTGCGGCACCACCTGGTGCAGCGCATCATTCGAGCCTATGACCATTTCGGGCGCTCGGAGCAGCTGCCGCTCGGCATGGGTGACAAGTCGAGCGCGGCACAAAGCGGCAAACCGCAGTAACTTTTCAAGGCTTTTTCACGGCTTGGCAAGGGAGTTGCGGTAGCATCAGCACAGACGGTTGGGCAACAGGAGAGCATCGCTCTCCTGTTGCTGTTTCCACCGGCAGGAGAGACAAAGGCCGCAGGTCGGGGCCGATACCATGATTGTGACTGCACCGGAAGTACGAGTGCCGCGTGGCATGCTTCCCAGGCGGGAGCTGAGCCGGTTTGTGCGCGAGGTGTGCGAGGCCATCCCCCTTGCGGGTGAAACTTCTATCCTGCTGACTACTGATATCGCAATACAAGCACTGAATCGAAAGTTCCGCCGCAAGAACAAGCCGACTGACGTCCTTTCCTTTCCCTCTGAGGATGTAGCGGCTGGATCAGCATACGCAGGCGACTTGGCCATTTCCATTGAAACCGCTGCTCGGCAGGCTGCGGAGCACGGCCATAGCCTGTTGCTTGAGGTCCAGGTGTTGCTGCTGCACGGCTTGCTGCATCTGGCCGGGCATGACCATGAGCAGGACTCCGGCCAAA
Source organism: uncultured Acidobacteriaceae bacterium (assembly GCA_964236655.1). Lineage (GTDB taxonomy): Bacteria > Acidobacteriota > Terriglobia > Terriglobales > Acidobacteriaceae > EB88. The sequence continues at coordinate 10,797 of CAXSFX010000004.1, forward strand.
TGCTGCAACGGGAGCAAACTCTGCGGCAGCAGTTTGCGCTGCCGCTTGGGCTCATACAGCGTGCAAGCGAGGCTGAGCCATTGGCGAGCAAGGTAGCCGCGCAATGAGCCTCCTGCCTGCTTTTACTTTGCTGCTGCTGCTCGCCATCCTTACCCTTGCCTCCTATATCGATCGCATGTACTTCGAAATGGGTAAGTTTCTATCCCGCGACTTTCAGGAGAACATCGATGTTTGGGAAAAGAAGGTGGAGCCCAGGCTTGGCTTCAGCCGGGAACAATTGGCGCTGTCCGCGGCTTTACTTTCGCAGCTTGCCCTGGTTGGGATCACCCTGGTGTTTGCGGTAGTTTTTTTCGACCGATCCACCCGCTCTGCTATGCCTCCGGCGGCAGCGATGGGGCAGGCGGCTTTCGCCATCGTGCTGGTGATCGTTCTCTTCAGCCGTCTGCTGCCGTATGCATTTTTCACTCGCACCAGCGGTGCCTGGCTGCAGCGCTTTGTGTGGCCGCTGCGAGTGCTGTTTACACTCTTCATGCCGCTGGCGCTGGCTACCAATTTCCTGCTTTCCATCGTTACGCTGGCCAGTGAGCCGGTCGCCGCGCGCGAGGAGGAAACTTCAGGCGCGGCAGTCGATGCGCTGCTGGAAGCGGGGCAGGAGGAAGGCATTCTTGAGGAAGAGGATCATGCGCTGATCCGCTCGGCTGTGGAGTTCGGCGACAAAGTGGTGCGCGAGGTCATGACACCGCGACCGCGCATTTTCGCCGTTCCTGAAGACATCACAGTTGAGCAGCTGCTGGCGCTGCTTGAGAGCCATCCGTTCTCGCGGGTGCCCGTGTTTGCCGGTACGGTTGACTCCATCACCGGTATCGTATTTGCCCACGATACGTTGCAGATCACCGACATCGCCGCGCACACTGAAGTTGTAAGCGCCATCGCGCGACCGGCAACGTTTATCCCTGAAACCAAGCGCGCCAATGAAGCCCTGCGCGACATGCAACGCGAAAAGCAGCACATGCGCATTGTCATCGATGAGTATGGAGGCGTCGCCGGCATCGTAACCATTGAGGATTTGATCGAAGAGATCGTAGGCACCATCGCCGACGAACATGAAGGCGAGGACACCGAAGCCGTGCGCGAGGAGCAAACCGGGGTGTGGAGTGTGCCGGGTGACCTGGAAGTAGCGCAGCTTGAAGATTTGCTGGGCGATGGTTGGGAAGCTCCTGAAGATTACGACGCAACCACGGTGGCGGGCTTTGTGAGCGAAACGGCAGGCCGCATCCCCATGCCGGGGGAGGTAGTCGAGGAGAATGGCCTGCGTTTTGAAATCCTGGCCTCAACGGATCGAAGAATCGAACGTATGCGCGTGTCGCGCACCGGTGCCGGTGCTGCTGCCTAGAAAAAGAGGAAACATTGAAGAGTGGATTCGTATCGATCCTGGGACGGCCCAACGCGGGCAAGTCGACGCTGGTAAATGCATTGACAGGCGAAAAGGTTGCCATTGTCACAAGCAAGCCGCAAACCACGCGAAACCGTATTCACGGCATCGTGGATGTACCGGCAAAGAAGGGCAAGCATCCTGCCGCGCAGATCGTGTTTGTGGATACGCCGGGCGTACACAAACCCAGCACCCTGCTGGACAAGCAGATGATGCAGGTGGTGTACGACGCCCTTGAAAGCCGCGACGTGGTGATGCTGATGATCGACGCCTCACGCAGGCCGGAGGTGCCGGTAATGGAACCGGTACTGGCGGAAGGGGCGCAGCCCAAAACGGAAACAGCCGAGACGGCGACTGAAGAAGCCCCTGCGGCTCCGCGCAAGAACCCGCAGCCTAAAAGCAAGGAAGCAAGCGAGGATGCCTTCGTTTTCGAGCTGCTGCGCAAACTGGACTGCCCGGTCTTCCTGCTCATCAACAAGATCGACCTGATCCCGCGCGACCAGTTGCTGCCCATGATCGCCGAGCTGAGCGCGCTGCACCCGTTCAAGGAAGTCATCCTGATGTCGGCGCGCAAGCGCGACGGCCTTGAGGAGCTGGTTGAGAAGCTGGTCGAGTATCTGCCCGTCGGTGAGCGCCGCTTTCCAAAAGACCAGTTCACCGACCAGCCCGAGCGCTTTCTTGCTGCCGAGTTGATCCGTGAGCGCATCCTGATGGAGACCGGCGAAGAGGTGCCCTATGCAAGTGCCGTGGTCATTGAAGAGTGGGAAGAGCCGGTTGCGTCCCCGCGTCGCTCCAAGCCCGACCCCGGCCATGAAAAGCTGCCTCTGACCCGCATTGCCGCTGCAATTTACTGCGAGCGCGAGGGCCAAAAAGCCATCCTGATCGGCAAGGGCGGTGCCAAGCTGAAGGCAATCGGTGCCTCGGCCCGGCAGGAGATTGAAAAGTTGTTGGGCACCCGCGTATTTCTCGGCTTGCATATTATCGTCGAGCCGAACTGGCGCGAGCAGCGCGGCTTTCTCGACACGCTGGACTGGCGGCGACAGCTGGACGAACTCGCCCAGCGGCGCGAGCTCAAACCGGAAAATGAACATCCGAAAGACTAGCTGCGAGATACCGATACTTGGTGGATCAGGTCCAGCCAAGGCCGAGCTGGACTACGCGGCAGTGACTATAAAGACGTGCCCATGGCTGCGGAGACCTCGTCGGTAATGCCGAAGGTGGACCGGACCCTTTGCGCTTCCTCCGCCGGAGGCACCCCGAAGAATCGCTTGAACTCGCGGCTGAACTGCGATGGGCTGTTGTAGCCCACGCGCTCCGCCGCCAGCGCTGCACCAAGCGCCCCTTGCACCATCAGCATGCGTGCTTTGTGCAGGCGTACCGTCTTGAGATACTGCACCGGCGACGTGCCGGTAACTGCCTTGAAATGAAGATGGAGCGAGGAGACGCTCATGCCTGCTTCATGAGCCAGCTCCAGTACATCCAGCGGTGCCCGGTACGTGTCATGCATTTGTTGCAGGATGCGATGGATCTTTGTCCGGTTTTCATTGCCGAGCAGCAAGTCTCGCAAGGCGCAACCTCCCTCCCCGTATAGAACACGGTAGAGAAGCTCCCGGACACGCAAAGGCCCGAGCACTGTCGCATCTGTCGGTGAGGCAAGGCACTCCAGCAGGCGTACCGCCGCGCTACTCAGCATCGCGTTCATCGGCGGAGCACTGACCCGCATCTCGCGCTGCGCAGTTTCCGCAGGCCGTACCTCCGCATTCATTTTCACCAGCAGATCGCTGATAACCGCCAGATCGATGCGTATGGCCACCCCCAGGAACGGCCCTTCTTCGTTCACCATGGTTTCACAGTCGGCGGGCATGGGCACAGTAAGCAGAAAGTAATTGCGCGCATCGTAGCGAAGCACTTGATCGGGCAAGTGAAAGCGCTTTTGCCCCTGCGCCACGATGACAAGACATGGCTCATACAGAACAGGAACCGGCTGCGAAGAACGCGTGGCTCGCAAAAGGGTGACCCCTTCCACAAGGGACGAGCGAGCTCCATCTGAAGGGCAAAGCGCGGTAAGCAACGTCACCATTGCCTTTCTATCCGCCGCGAGAGTGTCAATGCCGGTATCCATACTTCAAGGCTAAAACAACAGAACTCCTCTTGCCTGTCGAAGTGGACAATTGTGCAAGCGTTTTGGAGTTCTATGCATTGTTTTCACCCGCTAAATGGCTTCTTCTAAAGTCATAGGCCGTGTTTGCTAATAGGAATCGGCAATTTGGCTGCTCCTCTCAGCAGCAGTAAAACTCGGTAGCCACTCAGGAGCGGATCATGCAAGTACAAGCATATGCGGCAAAGGCAGCAAAACAGGCCCTCGAACCATTTCAATTTGACCTCGGAGAACTCGGGCCGGAGCAGGTGGATGTGCAGGTCACCCATTGCGGCATCTGCCATACCGATGCCGCGATGGTAGACAACGATTGGGGGTTTTCCCAATACCCTGTCGTGCCGGGGCATGAGATTGCCGGCACGGTGGCCGCAATCGGCTCCAATGTAAAGCGGCTGGCAGTCGGGCAGCGGGTTGCCGTAGGTGCGCTGTGCGGCTCCTGCATGCAGTGCGAGTGGTGCGAGGGCGGCATGCAGCATGTATGCCCGCAGGTTGTCGGTACCGTAATAGGCGAGCACAAAGGCGGCTTCGGCTCGGTCGTCCGTGTCAGCAACTGGCAGTTCGCGCATCCGCTTCCCGATGCGATTGCGTCAGAGCATGCCGGGCCCTTGATGTGCGCGGGAACTACTGTCTTTACGCCGCTGCTGCGTTACGGTGTTCGCCCTACGGACCGCGTTGCAGTAGTCGGCATCGGCGGCCTGGGCCACCTCGCAGTACAGTTTTTGGCAAAGTGGGGCTGCGACGTAACTGCCATTAGCTCGACGCATGACAAGGATGAGCAGGCGCATGGCTTCGGTGCGCGGCACTTTCTTGCGACACGCGGGACTGACGAGCTTAGTAAAGTGACGAGGACATTCGACTTCATCCTGTCCACCGTGACCGCCGACATGCCCTGGGACGCCTATCTTGCCGCATTGCGGCCCGGGGGCAAGCTCTGCATCGTCGGCATCCCCGACAAACCCATCTCGTTTTCTCCATGGAGCGTGATCGCAGGGGAAAAGTCAGTGGTCGGCGGCCAGCCCGGTTCTATCGATGAGACACAGGCGATGCTTGCATTTACCGGCCTGCACGGTATCAAGCCCATGATTGAGACCTTCCCGATGGCAGAGGCGAATGCCGCGCTCGACCATACCCGGCAAGGCAAAGCTCGGTATCGTGCTGTGCTGGTTGCATGAACCGACTTGCGGGATGGGGCATACTGCCCATCCCGCTTTAGCCGGCTACCGGGGATCGGCTTGCGGCATTCAGTGTTTCGATTGCCGCAGGCGGCAGCTTCAACTCGGTCGCGTGAATCAAGTCCTGAAGCTGCTCCACGCTCGTGGCGCTGGCAATAGGCGCAGTGATGCCGGGCTGCGCCATAAGCCAGGCAAGCGCAACCTGCGTCGGGTTGCTGGCGGTTTCCTGCGCGACCTGGTCAAGCACCTTCAGCACGGCAAAACCGCCTGCATTGGTGTACTTTCCGGCTGCCCTGCCGCGAGTTTTTCCTTCTGCATCCGCGGCAGAGCGGTACTTGCCCGTTAGAAATCCGGACGCAAGCGAAGAGTACGGCACCACGCCGATGCCGAACTCCCGCACCACCGGCTCCAAGGTGTTTTCATACTCAGCTCGCTCCATAAGGTTGTACTTGGGCTGTAAGCATTCATAGCGTGGCAGGCCCTCACTGCTGTGCAGCGCAAGCGCCTCGCGCAGGCGGTCGGGCTTGTAGTTTGAGGCACCGATCGCACGCACTTTGCCTGCGGCTATCAGCGCAGCATAGGCACCGAGCGTGTCGGCAAGCGGCGTGTCCAGGTCGTCCTGGTGCGACTGGTAAAGGTCAATGCAGTCTGTTTGCAGACATTGTAGCGAGGCCTCGATCGCCTGCCGGATGTAGGCGGGCCGCAGCCCCACTTTGCCGTCGCCCATGTCCATGCCGACCTTGGTAGCAAGCACGACTTTGCCGCGTTTGCCGCTCTTCTGGAACCACTTGCCCAGGATCGTCTCGGACTCGCCGCCGGAATTACCCTCAGCCCAGCGTGAGTACACGTCTGCGGTATCAATAAAATTGCCGCCTGCGTCGACAAAGCTGTCAAGGATGCGGAATGACGTTGCCTCATCAGCAGTCCAGCCGAAGACGTTGCCGCCCAGCATCAGCGGGGTAACTTGCAGGCCGGACCGGCCCAGTGCACGCATTTCCATGGTTACAACTCTCCTCTGTTTGCTGGTTAAGATGCCGTGCGCCCCGGCAGTCTAACCATGCCTAAAATTCAAGGCGCAGATCGAACCTATCTGCCGCAGACTCCACCATGGTCACCTGTCCGTGACCAGGATTAACTTCTTTGCGCAAGCGCAACAATCCCAGCTCCGCAAGCCTCTTTACATCGCGTGTCACCGCGCGCCGGTTCCGCCCGAGGGCGTCAGCCAAGGCTGTTACAGATCGAGGCTCCTGGCGAGCTACCTCGCATAAGCGCACTCGTTCTCTTGTGAAACATTCCAGCAAATCGTCAATTGTTTCAAACGTGAGGCTCATCTCCGGCTCGACATGCTCGCGCTTGTCCAGTTTTTTTGCCCGCGCAAGCGAGCGAGCCGCAGTCTCCTCAAAGCTCTCCACCCGAATTTCTAACTTCATGCTGTCCTCCTGATCTCGTCTACCTCAGCTTGGAACCGCAACAGTGTTTCTTCATAACTGGTATAAGCAACAGGCTCAACGGTCCCCATCCAGTGGCGCTCATGCATGTCATGAGCATTGTCGTAACCAAGAACGCGACCATTGTCTACCCGGCACGTGAGGTGATGGATAAAAGCCAGGTTATAGCGGACTACTTCATTCTTCTGATTCACCCATATCTCCTCCCGCCGAGTACCGTAGCTACCGGAAAAGCAGCGCACTCGACTTTCCAGATCGGCTACCTTGACCGGCTTGAATCCCCTACTCACTCAATGAAGGTAGCAGGAGGGTCATACTATGACACGCCTGACTAGAAAGCGAACCATAGAGATGCCCAAATCGTACGGTTCGCAAGCAGGAACAACTCAAAACACCCGCAACACAGGCCGCAGCGAGCCGGCAGACCCAACCCCGGCCAGCGTAAACGAGAACAGGTACTGCGTGTCGTTTCTGACCACCCCCAGCGAGTAGCGGCGCATTTCAAAGGCAAGGCCGCAGCAGTCGCGGTTGTAACCGGCCTGCAGGCCCAGGTACTGCCGCTGGTTCAGGGTAAAGTCATAGCCCAGGTTGGCCCCGGCAGAGATGCCGTGCTTGGTCGGTGAGCCGTAAGCCGTGGCAAGGCGCAGTTGGTTAAACCCGGTAAGCGTGCTGGTTGAGTTGGGATTGGGCGCGGAGGGCAGCCTGGCCACCTGCGGGGTGACATTGAACAGCCGTGCATCGCCGATTGAAACAAAGTAGTTGTTCACACGGTACGACGCCAGCAGGTTGCTGCCCTGCACCCGGCCGTTGCGAACGTTGTAATCGAGATCCCACTCAAGGTCGGTGGCGCTTGTGGTGCGCAGGCGCAGCCGCGAGATGATAGGCGAATTGTTGCGCGGGCCGGATAAAAATGCAATTCCCGTAAGGTCAAGCGTCGTGGCAAGCACATTCCGCTGGCCTTGCAGTACGGCCCCGCCAAAGGTGGGATTGAAATAGTGCTGCTGTGCGATCTTCCACGTGAGCCAGTCAGTAGTACCGTGGCCGCAGGTGCTGTTAGGCCCCAGTGCCTCATCGCCCTTGCAAGGCTGCGCATGCAGGTGGCGCACATACACATGCTGCGTCAGCGCGTACTCCACCTGGTTGGTATCGGTCACAATGTCGGTATCGTCGAAGCGCAGCGTGTCCGCAAAGTGGTTGACACCGGTGACGTAGCGGTAGGTAAGCTCGGGCTCTACCGTGTGGCGCAGCTCGCCGCCGAACAGGCGCTGCGTAAAAGGCGAGCTGAAGTCGCGTCGCAGGGTAGGCGGGTGCAGGGCCGCTTCGCTATTGAAGGAGAAGCGATCCAGGCTTGCGCCCAGCTCAGCGGCAGGCACGCTACCCGGTACGCCGGGCTGCTGGCTTTTGCCGTAGAACGTATTGCGCACCCCCGCTTCGCCTCGCAGCGTCCAGCCGGCAGCGCTGAGAGGCAGCGCCAGGTGCGGGTACAAGTCAAGCCGGGGCACCAGGCTGCTGGTGCTGAAGCCGGGCTCAGAGCGTGACAGTGCTGCCGCAGCCGCCTCACCGCCCCACAGCAGCGGCGTGTGACGGATGGGATGGTCAAGCGCATCGAGCTGCAGCTCCGGCTCGTGCAGCACGCGGATTTCATCGCCGAGTGTGGCGCTGCGGAAGGTCTGGTACCGCTCAAAACGGCCGTTGGCGGCAAAGCCGTTCCCCTCGCGCGTGACAAATGCGGACGATTTGACCTCGGAGTTGATGGCGGCTGAAAAGTTCTCCTCAAACGCCTGCCGGTACACGTAGGAGGACAGGTACTCCACGTCGGCCACGGCCTGCGTATAGTCGTCGAGCTTGCGCCGCCCGCGAAAAAACAGGTCCACGCCGCCCTGGTTCAGCGTTCCCGGCAGCCTGTCCAGCAGTGAGCGCAGACGGAACGACGCAAAGTTTTCGCCCTGGCCGCGATAGCGCAGCTGGCCGAACGGAGCAAAGCCTCGGCGCGAAAAGTACTCGGAGCCGACCGTGGCATCCGCACTGCGGCCCATCACGATGTAACCGGCCTCGCCCACGATGAAGCCGCGTTGCGTGTCATTGCCGAAGATGGGCAGCAGGATGCCGCTCTGGCGGTGCTCCGGCGCAAGGGGGTGCGAGATATATGGCAGGTATAGCAGCGGCGCGTTGAACAGTGTAAAGGTGCTGTTGCGTGCTGATGCGGTACCGTCTTTGACGAGGATGTCGCGCGCGATGAGCTGCCAGTCGGGATGGGGCAGGCGGCAGCTGGTAAGCGTGCCATGGAGCACCTGGTAGCGCCCCGGACCAAGCTCCAGCACCTCCTTACCCGTAAGCGCGAACGGGTTGGGGGCAGTAAAGACAAAGCGGTCACGCGTTACAGTGCGTACGCCGAGCGTACCGGTGGCGTCGTAGAAATGGCCTGTGTGGTCTTCAAGGTTCATGGTGCCGTGATCGGCAAACAAGTGCTCGTCAGAGGGGCCGCCTTCAACGGAGAGGTGCCCTTGTGCCTCGACCATTGAAGTGGCGCGGTTGTAGGTCACGTGGTCAGCGCGAACGCGGTAGGACTTGTACAGCAGCAGCACATCGCCGTCGAGATGGAAGGTGTCTCCGGTACGCCCTTGCTTGTCCGCCTCGATGTGTACGGGCGTTCCCACGGGTGGTGCGTCGATGGGCGTGGCGCTGCCTGTATCAATAACTTCACTAAAGCCGATTTCACTGACGCCGGTCGGTGCCGGAAGGAGTTCTGCGCCAGGCTGTTCTGTAACAGGTGGAGCAGGAGCAGGAGGCGCGGAATTTTCCCGGGCCGCAGCCGAGGGCAGGGAAAAAGCAGGGTCCAAATCTGGATTCAAGGGGGCTGAAAGGTCCACGTCATCGGGGGGAGCCGGTTCAGGAGCAGGCTTGGTCTGTTGCGGAACCAAGCTTTGCGTCCCCGCCGGTGCGCTTGCCTGGGGTAGCTGATTTGCTACCCCCCAGACTGCCGGGACATGATGACAGAGCAAAAACAGCGTGATACACCAGGTTAGGCGGGTTTTCATTACGGAGGCATCCACAGCATAGCAAACGCTAGAGACGCCGCTCCGAGTGTAAAGTCGCATCGCTCCCATTTGCCAAGCCGCCGCTGCCTTCGCAGGGGGCTAAGTTCTCTCACAGCAGGCGCAACGCTCCGCCGGTGGGTCTTATCGCTGTGCGAGGAGGCTTCTTTGTGAGCATTGCATTTCTCCAGCATCCGTCTTCCATGGCAGACCATGAGCTGCCGCCTTCGCTTGCATGGAAGCACGAGCTCCGCGCACGCCTCCGCGAGCACCGGCAGCGCCGGCAGGGTATGGGCCTGCCTGTGCACACCTCGGGCCATGTGGAAAGCCGTAGCTCTTCTCACATAGCGGAGCGCGTGGCGCTGCGCTACCGGGATGCCCCCTCATACGGTGAGCTGCTGGCCGCCAGCGCCGACGCGGCTGCTGCTGCTGCCATCGCAGCGCAACATGCGGTTGACGCCGCGCATGCCGCACATGCAGCGCTTTCCCGTTGGCAGGTCGAGCTGGTGGAGCTGGTGGAACGAGACTCGGTGCGGCACGACTTGAGCCGGGAATGCCTTGGCCGGCCAACCGAGTCGGATGACGCATCAGATGGGGGCTTGTACCGGCAATCCCCAGGTAACCCAGGTCGTCCTGAGCAGTGTGCAGCGGAGTCGGCAGGGGAGTCGAAGGCTCCCCCATTGCGTCAACCTGCTGATGCGGCATTTAAAATTCAGGATGCGGTGCAGCAGGTGCGAACTCACGTGCCGCTGCCTGCGCGTTGTCTGCCCCCTGCACGAACCCCGGTTGCTGACTATACCCATATCCCGGACGAGCTGGTAGATGCGTTTGCTGAAGCCGTTGTACCTGCTGCGCAAGGGCTGCCGGCCAAGCTGATCGAGTTTCCACGCGAGCTGATCGCGGCGCGTAGACAGCGTTCAAGCCCGGCGCAAGGGTCACTTGTGCATCCAGCAAATCCACTGGATCAAGGGGACCGGAACACCGCCCTGCGCATCTTTGAAGTAGAAGGTATTGAAGCCGGTACGCACTCGCAAAATGGCCTGCGTGCGGCAGGTACCGCGATAGGTATCATCGAAGCCGAAGAACGAGAGAGGACGCGCGTGGCATCCGGCGAGTATCGTACGCAAACACAAATTGAAAACGGGCAGGCTGAAGAGAAGCAGCATGACTTTCAGAACAGCTTTCCACCGGCAGCGAGTATGCAAACCGGGTGGGCCGCCATCCACTTAGGCGAGCACCCAAGTGAACAGACACACGAGCCTTTTGGTGAGCCGTCGCCTGCCGTACTGAGACCTGCCGCATCCCGTCTACCTGAGCACGGCTATGCGGCAGAGCCATTGCCCGCGCTGCATGACCTGGCCCCTGTCAGTGACCGTTTTATGGCGGCGCTGGTCGATGGGATTATCGTGTGCTTCTGCTTCTTGCTCGCTGTTCTTGTATTTGCATCATGTACAGTGCATCCCCCCGTAGGCAGGGGAGCCATGGCGGTCGCGGCGCTGGTATTTTGCGCTCTGGCTACGTTCTACGGTTGGCTGTTTATGAGCTACGGCGGCGGCAGCACGCCCGGCATGCGCTATGCCCGCATCGCACTATGCACCTTTAGCGACGAGAATCCCCGGCGCAGGGATTTGCAGAACCGAGTCCCGGCCACCGCCCTGTCGCTGTTGCCGCTCGGCCTTGGAGCCTTTTGGGCGCTGCTGGACGAAGACAAGCTGGGCTGGCACGACCGCATGACACGCACCTACCAGCGCTCGTACCGATAAACCCATACCGGTTAAAAGCCCCCGCACCACGCGGGGCTTTTCTGTTGGAGAAGGCATGCAGCGCTACGCCATTACCGACCGCTCGCTGCTCATGCCCCATCCGCAAGGGATGGAAGCAGCACTCTGCGAGCAAGTGCAGCAGTGGGTCCATGCCGGTGTCGAATGGGTACAACTTCGAGAAAAGGATTTGCCGAGGGAGGCGCTGGCATCGCTGGTATCTCGCTTGCTGATCGTGACACGCACACCCGGCAGCCGGACACAGCTCCTCGTCAACCTGGGAAACGAGCTTCAAGCGGAGCATGTTCTGGCGTGGAATGTGGACGGTGTGCACCTACCAGGCAGTGCCTCACTTGAAGCGATTCGTCAGGCTGCTGATCGTTTTCCCTGCGTTTCTGTAAGTTGCCACACACTTGCTGAAGTGCAGGCAGCACGCAATGGCGGCGCGACACTCGCATTGTGGGCCCCGGTCTTCGGCAAATTCATCCAGGGGGAAGAAGTTGTATTCGGCACCGGCCTTTCACGACTGCGCGAAGTCTGCCTGGAAGCCACGCCCATGCCGGTATTCGCACTAGGCGGGATTTCCCCTACCGATGCCGCCGCCTGCATGGACGCAGGCGCAACCGGGATCGCCGGCATACGGCTATTTCATGGCGATGACCTTCCTAAAAGCGCCTCCGCGTAATCGCGTAATCCGGCCCGCAATGACTCCGGACCGCAAGGTAGCCATAGAAATACCGGTCGTCTACAAACTCGAACTACTCGTCATCAGCCTCAGCCCATAACCAGTCCAGATCAAGGTACACCGGCGAGTTGACCGTAGCGAGACGGTTTTCTTCAACCGGCAGCCAGTTCTTTCCGTTCCATACTTCAGCGGTACGATGCACGGGGTCCAGCAGCCAAACATTCTCCGTGCCCATGGCGCGCAAGTCCGCCGCGCGCTCTTTCAGATCGCTGTAGCTGTCGGTGGGTGAGAGGACTTCAATGGCGATCAGGGGAGCCTTGATCAGGGCACCGTCGGCTTGCTCGCCCTTGCGCACGATAACTACATCCAGCAGGCGCACCCGATTGGAACTGACCTGGATTCTTGTACCAAGTGCAACCAGAATCCCCCATTCCTTGCGGCGTTTTAGAAACCAGCTGCCCAGCAGGCCTTGCATCACTCCATGCGAGAAGCCGTTCCCAGGCTTGCTCTTGAGGTAGCCGTCAATATATTCGACATCCGGCTCATAGGTTGTCGCAAGGTATTCCGCCAGATTGACGGCGATTGCAGTTCCAGACATATATTCCTTCAAAATCTTCAAGAAGCGAACCAGCGCACCTCAGCCTATGGCCTTCCCGGTAACGCTGTCCGTAAAACAGAAAAACGCCATGAAGTAGCTGCTAACCGCACAATCAGTCTTTAATGCGCCGCAATCATTGCTTCCACATCCTTCACAAATGCGGCCTGACTGGCCGCGCGAGTGTAAAACATATGCCCGCCCGGATACTCATGCACGGCCACGCGCGTAGCGTCACCCGGCAGCGCCATCTCGTCCACTGTCAGCACGGAACCCATAAACGGGCAGCTCAGGTCATCCCAGCCGTGCGCGATCAGCACCCGCAGCTTTGGATCGGCGGCTACGGCCTCGCGCAGGTCACCGCCCGCGCCGCGCTCCAGCGCCTTGTCGCGGTCCCACTCCTGGTTCACCTTGTACGAAAGCGCCTGGTAGCCCGCCGTCGTCTTCCAACCTACCGTGCGCGTCACCCAGTCCACCATGGCAGAGGTGGTCGGCGCGATGATGGCTTCCAAAATCGGGTCGCTCGACTTCTGCTCCGGTGAGAAAGGGTAGGGGTCGGGCGCGGTCACGTTCGAGTCATAGACGGAACCGATCTCGCCCTGTTCCCGGTGAACCTCGCGCAGGTAGGCAGCAGTATCAAGCCGCCCGCCGGAGTACTTCACAAACATGGGATCGAGCCCGGTCATATCGGTGACCTTCTTGATAAGTCTCGGGGTAGCCTCGGGGTTTGAGCGCCCCGCAAGAAGGTCCGTTACATACTCGCCGCGCGTATAGGCAACGACCGGGGCCATGTGCTCGGCGTCAAGCTGGTGCGCACGCTCCAGGTGCGCTGCAGCGATTGAGGGCAGGGTCATCATCCAGGGCAGCGGTGAGATGTCGCCGTTGCCTTCGATCCATGGATTGATGTACGGCGAAACCAGCACCACCCCATTCATGGCCACGCCAAGTTGCGACTGCAAATAATGGGTAATACGCGGCCCCCTATAGCCGCCGTAGCTTTCGCCGATAAGGTACTTGCGCGAAGGGAGGCGACCGTTTTTAACCAGCCAGTCATAGATCACCTGCGACAGGTACTCGATGTCGGGAGTAGTCGAGTAAAACAGCTTCTTCGTTTCATCAGGCGTGACCAGGGAACGGGAAAAACCGGTGCCGATCGGGTCAATGAAGACTAAATCGGAGAAGGGCAGCCAGGTGCCGGGATTATCGGTCAGCTTGACCGGGTCGGACGGGCTGTTGCCCTGCACGGCGAACTCCATGTGCCTGGGCCCGATAGCGCCGAAGTTGAGGTAGACCGACGACGCGCCCGGCCCGCCATTCATGGCGAAGGTTACCGGACGGTCCACGCTTCCTGCCGGGGAGCCTTTGCCGTTCGCGCCGTCCAGCGTGTAGGAGGTCACGACCACCTCGCCCGACTTTGTCTCGGCCTTGGCCCCGTCGGCACGGTTGTAGGTCGGGATGACACCTACAGTTGCCGTGTAGTGCAACAGTTTGCCGTTGACGGTCACGGTCTGCTCAACGGAGGCGTCCGACGGCAGCGGCTCGCGGGGCTCCGGCTTGGCGGTGTCTTCGGTTGAAGCCGGAGCTTTCGCGGGCGAGGCGTCTGCGTGTTCCTGTGCAAAAGCGCAGAGCGGCAAGGCAAGTGCGGCGGCAAGCAGGAAGCGGGAAGAGCGGGAAAGTGGCATACGCCCAACATACCGCAGAGAATCTCCAAACGATCTATTTTGTACGTGCAGGTAGCCGACAGCTATAGGCTTTGCCTGCGAGCTTCGTCTATAGTGAGCCGGTTGGTATTTACGCGCAACAAGAGGCCGGGATGGCACAGTTTTCTCGCAGAGGGTTTTTACAGCTGGGAACAGGTACGGCGGCTGCATCACTGCTGCCGGGGCGGCATTTCACCTTGGCCGCACAGGAGCCCGCCGCCCCCGCCGGCGAGCCGGTGCGCTTCGCAAGCATCGGCATCGGCATCCAGGGCTCATCGCTGCTGCGTGCCGCGGTCACACTGCCGCAGGGGCACTGTGTCGCGGCATGTGACTTGTACGACGGGCGGCATACGCTTGCTCAGGAGATTGCAGGCACCGGCATCCGCACCACGCGCAGCTACCATGAAATTCTCGAAAGCAAAGATGTGGACTGCGTGATCGTTGCGGTACCGGACCACTGGCACCGGCAGGTAGTGGTTGACGCCATGGCCGCGGGCAAGGATGTGTACTGCGAAAAGCCCATGTCGCACTCCATTGCCGACGGTGAAGCCATGGTCAAGGCGGTGCAAGGCAGCAAAAACTTTGTCCAGGTAGGCTCACAGCGGGTATCGTCTGCGCTGTTCGGTCAGGCTAAGGCGCTGCATGATGGAGGAGCCATCGGCGAGGTACTGCAAGTCGAGCTGCAGCTGGGCCGCAACTCGCCCGGCGGCGCGTGGGAGTACCCGCTGCTGCCCGACCTGTCACCCGCGACGCTGGACTGGATCACCTGGCAGGGCGACGCTCCGAAGAAAAGCTTCGACCCAATTGCATTCCACCGCTGGCGCTGCTTCCATGAGTACGGCACGGGCATGGCGGGCGACCTGATGGTGCACCTGCTGAGCGGCATGCAGTACGTCACCGGCATCAACGCCGCACCGGACCAGGCGTACTCGGTAGGCGGCATTTATCGCTGGAAAGACGGCCGCAACATGCCGGATGTGCAGACGACCACCTTCAGCTACGGGCAGGTACCGGTAGGCGTGCGGCTGACGCTGGGAACGGATACGCCCGAGGTGACCCGGTTCCTGGGATCGCACGGAATTCTTGAAGTCTCCAACAATTCGGTGATCCTGACGCCTCAAACCGGCATGAATCGCTCACCGGACTACGGCCTGAACGGCTTCACGGCAGCCCAGCATGCAGCATATGAAACGCAGTGGCACGCCGAGCATGACAACGATCCGATGACGCACCTGGTTGAGGAGCCGACCGTATGGCACGGCCCTACTTGGGACGACCTGCGCCCACATCTGACAAACTTCTTCACCGCAGTCCGCACCCGCAAGCCGCCGGTTGAAGATGTTATCTTCGGCCACCACGCCGCTGCCGGCTGCCACATGGCAAATACAGCGTACTTCGAGAAGAAGGTAGTTATAGGGACCACTCACTCCATTTGACCCTGTGCGCCCCCACCTCATAGGCTGGTATATAGATACCAAGAGGCCACCATGTTAATCACCATTGCCGACCTTGAGCGCGAGCCGTACCACTACAACACCTCTTTCCCGCCGGGCGGCATCGAGCTTGGCAGCGACGTTGACCAGCAGGGACCCTTGCAGGCAGCCGGGCTGGCGGAGCTGCTTGAAGAGCATCGCGGACCCAAGGAAATCGTCCAGGATATGCGGCTGCGCGGCACGTACTCGGGCACTTTTCAGGTACCGTGCGCCCGCTGCCTTGACCCGGTAGAGCACGCGCTGGCCGGAGACTACGACGTGCTGTTCCGTCCCATCGGCGTCGATTCTGATGAGAAGGAGCACTCCATCGGGGCATCCGAGACCGAAATCGGCTATTATCAGGACGGTAGTCTTCTGCTGGAAGACGTCCTGCGGGAACAGGTGCTCCTATCCCTGCCTGCCAGGACGCTTTGCCGCGAAGACTGTAAAGGAATTTGCCCGCGCTGCGGCAGCAACAGGAATAACAGTTTGTGCTCCTGCGAAGAAGCCTCTGTTGACCCGCGCTGGAACGCACTGGGTGACTTGCGAAGCCGGATCAAGATTTCCTAAAGACCCAAGCTGCAAGCAAAGCCCGCGCCGGCCACAAGCGCCTTTGCGATACGAACCACCGAAAGGATTTTGCCGTGCCTAACCCGAAACGCCGCCACTCCAAGGCCCGCTCTTCCAAACGCCGCGCCCACGATTTTCTGACCGCCACCGGACTTTCCGAGTGCCCCAACTGCCATGAGCGTAAGCTGCCGCATCGCGCCTGTGCCAAATGCGGTACCTACAAGGGCCGTGCCGTGCTTGAGACCAAGGAAGCCGCCTAAAGCCTGCTCCGTGTATGACTTTCCTGTCAAAGTCACACGTCTCGGCACGTAAATGTATCTACATACAGGAGAACGGCTTTAGCCATACCCCAACCCATGCATACTGTAATTGCCGTTGATGCCATGGGTGCCGATAAGGCCCCTGAGCCGGAGATTTGCGGTGCGATCCAGGCTGCCCGAGAGCTTGGCGTCCATATCCTGCTCGTAGGACCCAGGGAACAGCTGCAACCGCTACTTCTTCATGCTTTAGGAGGCGAAAAACTGCCCATTGAAATTGTCCATGCCAGCGAACGCATCGGCATGGATGAAAAAGCAGCTCAAGCGGTTCGCAGCAAGAAAGACAGCTCCATGCGCGTGGGGCTGCGACTGGTACGTGAGGGTAAAGCTGCCGCTTTTTTAACCGCCGGTAATACCGGTGCCGCCATGGCCACCGCCAAGATGACCCTTGGCGCGCTGCCCGGTGTAGACCGGCCCTCTCTGGCCATGGTGCTGCCTACCACTGCCGGTACCCCTTGCGTGCTGCTTGATGTTGGGGCGAATGTTGATTGCAAACCTTCAAACCTGGTCCAGTTTGCCGTAATGGGTGAGCTTTACGCCCGTACCGTGCTCAAAATCAAACGTCCGCGCGTAGGCCTGCTTTCTATCGGCGAGGAAGAAGGCAAAGGCAATGAGCTTACCGGGGAAACCTTCCCGCTGCTCAAGGCTCTGCCGCTGCACTTTATAGGAAATGTAGAGGGCCGCGACCTCTACAACGGCAATGCCGACGTAATCGTCTGCGATGGCTTTGTAGGCAATGTAGCCCTTAAAACAAGTGAAGGACTGACCCGCCTGGTACGCGACATGTTGAAAGACTCCTTGCGGAGGACAGTTACAGCACAAGTCGGCGCGCTGCTATCGCGCAAAGCATTTTCAACATTTAAACAAAAAACAGACCCATCCGAGTATGGCGGTGCTCCACTACTTGGAGTGCGCGGCGTTTGTATCGTCGGCCACGGATCGTCAAACGATCGTGCTATTCGCAACGGTATTCGTGTAGCAGCTGAGTTTGCCGAAGCAGGCGTCAACAGATTGATCGAAGCAGAGCTTTCATCCTGAGCAAGGCTTTTGCCTCAAAACAGCATGATCCCTGGTAACAGTGTCACCTGGTAACACTGCCATCCCGAGCGAAGCCGAGGGAACCCGTTTTGCTCCCACCCTTCCACACCTAAAACCGTGTCCGGCAGCTGAGACCCACTAGGACCAGCTACCGGCAACTTTATCTTGCCCGGTCTACTGCGGTGGAGGCGTTGCCGCATTAGCAGCCTTGGCTGCAGCGGCTTTTTGCTCTGCATCGGTCATCTTGCCTTGCTGCTTGTCCACATTCTTTTGAGCATTTGCGGCCTTTTTCGCCGCCTTGGCCTTCTTATTCGCAGCATCGGCCTTGATCTTGTTCTGCTTGGCCGTATTATCCAGCTGCGCAGGGTCTTGCGTGGATGCGCTTGGATCAGCGGTAGTCGGCTGCGCCTGCTGCGTCTGCGCCAGGATCGGTGCTGCCATAAGTGTCAGTGCAAGTACGGTGCTTAAAACTGTCTTCATACGTTGTTACTCCTGTTCATATCGGTTCCAGCCCGCCGGCGGGCTAACCGGGGTACACATACCCAGTACGATGCGCGTTCAACGGCATAATCGACAGATGAGTTTGTATTTGGCATTCGATGTCGGCGGCTCGAAAACCGCAGCGCTCCTGGCAGATGAAAGCAATATCCTGGCCAGGGCCGAAAGCGGAAGCATCAAGACGATGCGGCTCTCACCGGCCCAGGCCCAGGCGAATCTCGAAGCCGTGCTGGCGGAGCTTGAGACGCAGGCTCGCGTCCCCATTCGCGGCGAAGTGCTCCGCACCTGCATCGGCACTTCCGGCATCTCCGCGCCCTCTGTGCGGCAGTGGATGCATGCAGCCTTTGCAGAAGCTGTGGGCGGTGAGCTGCTGCTGCTGGGCGACGAAGTAATCGCGCTTGACGCGGCCTTTCGGCAAAAGCGCGGGGTGCTCGTGATCGCCGGAACAGGCTCCAATATCGTGGGCCGCGCAAGTACCGGCGCAATGGTACACACAGGCGGCTGGGGTCCGGCGCTGTCGGATCGAGGCTCCGGCCACTGGATCGGCACTGAGGCCTTGCGCGTGTGCTTCCGGGCAATCGATGCGGCACCGCCTTCGACTGCCGATGCTGTCAGTGCCTCCGGCTTTGCGGAACCGGCGCTGCCCGGAGACTTGCCGCCCCTGCTGCAACGCTGCATGGCAGCCCTTCGACTGGCAACGCTGGATGACGTTATCGGCGTGGCAAACGCACCCGGCTTTCACTCTGCGGCACTGGTGCCTGCGGTGCTTCAAGCTGCCCTGGCAGGCGACGCGCCGGCAAATGAAGTACTGCGCCATGCCGGGCAGGATCTGGCCGGGCTGGTAGCAGCTGTTGTACAGAAGGTAGAAGTGCTCGAAGGTGGCCGCTCCGTACCGTTGGAGGTGGCCTTTGCGGGTGGAGTGCTCACGCATCTCCCTCCTGTGCGGCAGGCAATGCAGGCCGCGCTTGCATCCTGCCTGCCCAGTACGGTGTTGCCTGAAACGCCGGTAGACCCGCTCGAAGGCGCGCTGTGGCATGCGCGCGGTAGACCGCAGCTTGCATAGGGGCGGCGGTATCGTTTCAGATAGGTGTAGATGAGTACGATTGCATTCTTATTTCCTGGTCAGGGTTCGCAAGCCGTCGGCATGGGCCGCGAGCTGCACAGCACATTTCCCGAAGCGCGCGTGGTCTTTGAAGAGGCCGATGAAGCGCTGGGCTTCCCCATCAGCAAGCTGTGTTTTGAGGGCCCTGAAGACCGGCTGCGACTAACCGCCTTTACCCAGCCTGCCATCGTTACCGTGTCCGTGGCGGCAGAGCGGGTGTTGCACGCACGCGGCGTAGTGCCTGCCGTGGTCGCCGGGCACTCGCTGGGTGAGTACGCGGCGCTGGTCGCAGCCGGTGTGCTCGCCTTTGCCGATGCCGTACGCGCCGTGCACGCGCGCGGAACCTACATGCAGGAGGCCGTGCCTGCGGGTAAAGGCGCAATGGCTGCCGTGCTGGGGCTCAATGCGATAGCTGTAACCGAAGCCTGCGCACAAGCAGCTGCCGAAACCGGCGAAGTGGTGTCGGCGGCAAACCTGAACGCGCCCGCACAAATCGTAATCTCCGGGACCGTCGCCGGGGTAGAGCGGGCCGGGGCACTGGCAAAAGAAGCCGGAGCCAAGCGGGTGGTGATGCTGCCGGTAAGCGCCCCGTTCCACTGCGCGCTGATGCAGCCCGCGCGAGACCGGCTTGCACCGCTGCTCGAAACCTTGACGTTCCACAACGCGCGGATGCCGGTTGTGCCGAATACACTTGCCCATGCGGAGCAGTCCGGTGCTGCCCTGCGGCGTGCGCTGGTGGAGCAGGTCACCGCGCCTGTGCGCTGGACGGAGTCGATGGAGGCCCTGCGTGACCGCTTCCAGCCCGCATACTGGGTTGAGGTCGGCCCCGGCAAGGTGCTGAGCGGCCTGCTGCGCCAGATTGACCGTGCGCAAACAAGCTTGAACGTCGAGGATGCGGCCGGCCTTCAAACCACCCTGTCCGCGCTCGACACACACTGAATCTACACAGAAGAAAGAGATCAAGATGAAATCCCAACTACTCCCCATTCTCGAAGTCGCGGCCAAGCTCGGCATACCGGAGAAATATTTTGAACAGGTCGGCAGGTACGGCGGCAAGGTCAAGCTCGGCCTGCTCAACGACCCGGCATTTCCGCGCAAGGGCAAGCTGATCCTGGTCACGGCCACCACGCCGACCGTCTCCGGCGAAGGCAAGACAGTGACCTCCATCGGCCTGACACAGGGCCTCGAATATGTGCTGCGCGGCACCGACAAGCGTGTGGTGCTCACCTCGCGCGAGCCCTCGCTGGGCCCGGTTTTCGGCATGAAAGGCGGCGCGGCAGGTGGCGGCCTCTCGCAGGTGGAGCCGAGCGAAAAGATCAACCTTCATTTCCACGGTGATTTCCACGCGATCACTTCCGCGCACAACCTGCTCGCTGCCTTGCTGGACGCGCACATCTTCCACGGCAACGACCTGGGCATCGACCCGGCGACAGTAACCTGGCCTCGCGCGCTCGACATGAATGACCGCGGACTGCGAAAGATTGCAACCAACGTTGCCGGTCCCAAGAAGGACGGCAGCGCACCGCGCGAGGGCTCAAACCAGCAGGCAGGTTTTGTCATCACGGCTGCGTCCGAAATCATGGCGATCGTCGCGCTGGCGCGTGACCGCGAAGACCTGCGGGTGCGGCTTGGCAGCATCATCGTGGCTGAAACCCGAACGGGCGAGCCGGTACGCGCGCGTGATCTGGATGCCGTAGGCCCCATGATGGCGCTGCTCGCTGAAGCGATTGAACCCAATCTTGTACAGACCACCGAGGGGACCCCGGCCTTTGTCCACGCGGGGCCGTTCGCCAACATCGCACACGGCACGTCGAGCATCGTGTCGCAGGAGATCGGCCTCCGGCTGGCTGACTATGCGGTAAATGAATGCGGTTTCGCGTCGGACCTCGGTCTTGAAAAGTACATGGACATCGTGACCCGCGTAGCCGGCATTGCACCTGCCGCAGCCGTGCTGGTCACAACCGCACAAAGCCTGAAAAACCAGGGTCAGGCCATGCCGGAGAGTGCAGGCCCGGACGGTGCACCAACCGATGACCTGGAGCGCGGCTTCGCCAACCTTGCCAAGCATGTCGCCATCCTCAAAGGTTTCGGGCTGCCGGTGGTGGTCGGCATCAATCATTTCCCAAAGGACACAGATGAGGAGCTTGCCCGGCTCAAAGACTGGTGCGATGCGCAAGGGCTGCCGAATGCCTTTACCGAGGCATTTACGCGCGGCGCGGAAGGCGCGGCGGACCTGGCCCGCGCCGTGCTTGCGGCCACAGACGGCGAAGCGCCGACACTGCACACCACGTATGAACTCACTGATTCGCTCGAAGCCAAAATCGAAGCGGTCGCAACCAAGGTCTACGGCGCGGCAGGCGTTGACTTCTCTGATCGGGCGCGCACGCAGCTGGCACGCTTTGCAAGCTGGGGCTTCAGCGAGGTGCCGGTCTGTATCGCAAAAACACAGTACTCGCTCTCGGACGACCCCAAACTGGCCGGGGCACCGGGCGGCTGGCGCTTACAGGTGGCTAGTGCCGCGTTGTCAGCCGGCGCGGGCTTTGTGGTGGTTATTGCAGGCAACATGATGCTGATGCCCGGCCTGCCGAAAAGCTCACGCGCCTCCGGCATCGATGTCGATGCGGATGGTGAAATCGTCGGGTTGCGCTGATGGCGAAGCATGGCAGGTTGTGGGCATCGCAAGCTGACTCAAGAGCCTGATCCTTCAAAGGGTGTGTGATGTACTCCTCCAAATTCACCACCATCGTGTCATCCTGAGCGGTTGGCGCAAGCGCCGACTGGGATCGAAAGACTTGCTTTTCCCGAGCGCGGCACAAAGGTAGAGGGGCAAAAGCAGGTCCTTCCGCTCTGCTGTGCTCCGCTCAGGATGAAGCCATTTTTGGTAACGCTGGTGGTGACGCTGAAACGGAATACTTTGCTCACACCCGCACGGATTGGCGGGCGCTCCTTTTCTCGCATACCCTTTTGACAGGAAGGCTGCATCATGTCGAACGCGCTCTACGTCATTGCCGGTGTCTACCTGGTCGCGATGGGCTACTTTCTCAAGACAACACCGGGCGAGTCAGGCCCGTTCGTCAGCGGGGACCAGCGGGTCAAACAGGTTGCTACCCCTGCCAAGCGCATCATCGTGATCGCATTCGGCTTGTTGATGCTGGTATACGGTGTGTACGAAGTGGTGCAGGCGCGCGCACACCGCGATCGCGCGATGCTAAGTATCGATTCGCCATCAAGTTTGACAAGCGTTTGACAAAAAGCTTGTAAGCGACAGCCTTACTAAAGCCCGATAAAGCCCGATAAAGCGCATGCAATAGTGCCGGGCGAATGTTCCGGCTGCGGCTCGCCGGCTTCACCGGTAAACAAACCAAGATGCCTGGGCGTATCCGTGTGCATCCCTTCTGCTATGGATCTCAAAACAGAAGCGGCTTCACGTTTTCAGAAATTTCTCCGTGCCCTACCCAAGGGGCAGGATACCCGCATACACATCCTGTGCGACTCGGATTGTGACGGGCTGCCTGCGGGAGCATTGCTGGTGCGGGCGCTGCGGCTTGCAGGCTACTCGCAGCTATCTATTGAGACCAAGCGCAAAGGCGAGTCGGCATGGAACCCGGAAGTGCTGCTCCGGCTTGGGGAGCGCGAGCCGCAAGCCCTGTTTGTGCTCGACCTGGGCAGCCGGGCGGATACGATGCTGCCCGGCGTACCCACGCTGCTGATTGACCACCACATGCCGGGTGGGGTGCCGCCGGGTGCGGAGCTGGTCACCGGCTATGGCACTGAGCCCACGCCCACCACGGGGCTGCTGGTGTACTGGTGCATCCAGGGCATGCTGACACCTGCGCAATATGAGCCGCTGCTGTGGCTTGCTGCGTTGAGCATCCTGAGCGATCTCGGCGATAAAGCACCGTTTGCGGAGCTGGCGGAAGCTCGCGCAAAATGGCCTGCCGGACCCATGCGGGAGGCGGTGGCGCTGCTGAACGCGCCTCGGCGCACCGCGCTGGCCGATGCCTCCGTCGCGCTGGAAGCACTGCTGATAGCGGAGAGCCCGAAGCAGATTGCCAAGGGCGAGATCGCGCAGACTGCCGCGCTGCTGGCGGCCAAGGAAGAGGTAGCCGCGGCGCTTGCGGTGGGCAAGAAGGCTGCGCCTAAGTTCAGCCGCAAGTACCGTGAAACTTTGGGGGCCGACCTCGTCGCGCTGCGCATGGATACGCCTTGCCAGATACATCCGCTGGTAGCCCAGACCTGGCGAGGGCGCTTCAAGGATTCGATTGTGATGGGCGTAAACTTCGGCTTCCGGCCCGGCTATGTGCATTTTTCCGCGCGTGGGCCTAAAGGCATCAACGTAATCCAGTTTCTACGCGAGCATGCCCCTGCCGGGGCTGACCAGGGCTACGGCAACGGGCACGACCAGGCCAGCGGCGGTGCGGTGCCGGTGGCTTCGTGGGATGCATTTGCGGCAGACCTGGGCTTCGGTCCGGAGTTGCAGTTGAAAGTCTAAGACAGGAAAACCGTGTCATCCTGAGCGGAAGTTGGCGCGCACGCGCCAAATGGAGTCGAAGGACATGCTTGTTCCAAATGGTGCACAAAATTCCACGGCAAAAGCAGGTCTTTCAACTTCGCTTAGAATGACATCTCATTCCTCCTGGCCTCGCACGCCCGCTTGGGATGACTCCGGCTTCTGTATATGACCCCCGCGCTGTTTTGCTCCGCCGGGCTTGCATCTCAGTTCAGCATGCCCAGGCAGGAACCCTCAAATGGTGGCACGAAGAAGCGCGGTAGACCGAAAGCTGTTGCCGCGGATGAGGCATTAACAAGCTTCTCAGCCGGCTCGAACAAGGCTGATGCCGCCTCCCCGGTGAAGAAGACTATGGCTGCTGCGGCTAAGAAGCCTGCCAAGAAGAAAGCTTCTCCCAAGAAAGTACCAAGCAAAAAAGCACTAGCCGAAGCCGACTTGGCACGACGGCTTGCGGAGCCGCTCTTCCCCTGTAAGCCGCTGGAGAAGCAGGAGCCGCTGCACTGGCCGGCCGAGGCAATGCGGCTCGGCTTTGCAGTCAAGGTGATGGGCCAGCCGGGCTTGAAGAGCGCCGACACAAGGCGCTGGCAGCAGAACCCGCACCTGCGCGTGTCGCTTGGCCACCTATGTGAGACTTTCGCCTACCTGCGCAAGCACAACATCCACATGTACCGCATGGGCTCAGACCTGGCACCCTATGCCACGCACCCGGACATGCCGCAGTTCCACGGCATGGTGCGCGAGTCGGCAGCCGATTTGGTGTACGCGGGCAGGCTCGCGCGTGAGGCCGATGTGCGCCTGTCGTTTCACCCGTCGCAGTTCATCGTGCTCAACAGCGAGAATGAAGACTTGACGCGCCGCAGCATACTCGATCTGGAGTCGCAGGCAGACATTCTGGACCGTATGGAGTGCGGCCCCGAGGCGCGCATGGTGATCCACGTAGGGGGCGCATACGGGGACCGCCCGAGCGGCTGCGACCGCTGGTGCGCAACCTGGAAGCGGCTGAGCGAGCCGGTGCAGCGACGGCTGGTGCTTGAAAATGATGATATTCGCTACAGTGCCGCGGATACACTGCGCATCCATGAGGAAACGGGTGTGGCGCTAGTGTTCGACTACCAGCATTTCTGGTGCTTTAATCCGGAAAAGCTGGAGCTGCTGCCGACCCTGGAGCGATTCTTGCAAACCTGGCCTGCGGGTCAACGACCCAAGCTGCACTTCTCCTGCGCGCGCACGGAACTCCGTGAGATCAAGCGCAAGGCTCGCAAAACCGGAAAGATTGAAACCGTGCTGCAGCCGCCTATCTGGACGGGGCATGCCGATTACAACAACCCGTTTGAAACAATCTCGTTTCTGCGTTCTATCGCACACCTGGATGCTGACGTGATGCTTGAAGCAAAGGCAAAAGACCTGGCATTGCTGCGGCTGCGGAACGACATCGCTCGATACGCGCCGGAGCTTGCCGCAAGGTACAACATCGGGACCGCAGAAGCTACGGAGGACGCGCCAGAACTGGTGCAGGAGGAGGATGGAGATGTTGAGCAGGAGGGGTAAGTAAATTGAATGTGCCCAAGCGTCTGTGCTGCCGAAATGAGTTATCCTCGACGGCGCATTCAGTAGCGCGTACTCAATCTGCCTGCCCATCAACGATGTTTAGCCTCTAAATGCGCGATGGTCTGGATGCGCAGATGTCATTTCTGCTGGTATGAGTCAATTGAGATAATTTTTGCGAAGGTAAACCTCTGTAGCCTTCTGCATAGTAGCGAATGCTTCTTGGAGAGTAGCTGCACGAGCGTTGTTCTGTTTCCCTTCTTTCTTTAATCCATGACGGGAGGCAAAATAAGTCAGGCTAAAGTTATTAGCAGAATTTTTGAGAGCATCTCTTTCATCTTTCGAAATAGATTTATTAAAACGAGTCTTTCCCATCAACGTCTCAAGAGTTTCAAAAACTTTGTACAGTGTGATCCAGTTCACTTCAAAAGAAAAGAGCTTTAACAAGATATAAACTCCCTGATTCCTTTTTGCGGCTTCTATAAGCTTAGATACAAAGCCTCCTGAAGATTTGGAAACCGCTTTGGAGGCCTGGAAGGTCACACCATTAGTTTCAGTAGAAAAATCGCAGAGCATGGAATATTCTGGTTCTAGGAACGGAGACCATGTAAGCCTATGTCCATCATGAAAAGCATGCTTGAGGATTAACGGTTGAATTCGGTTTGGAAGATGGAACTCGAAAGATGGCTCTTGACTGCTAGACGAAAATAAGTCTTCTGCAGTTATGTTCTGATGCTTAAGTAAATCCCTTAGGAAAACCATGACTGCGCCGTTCATTAGCGAAACGAGCTCCAGCGCGACCTTTATAGCATTCTCTCGATTAGGTGCTGCATTACAGAGAGGTGTTTTCAGAAACCGTTCATTTCTCATGCCGCTATCCTGGTTAGCGCACATGTCTTCATACAGGCTAATCTCTTCGCCATGTAGAGCAGCCTCAAGCGCCTGCAATACTCTTTCTTCTCCATAAACGACAAATATGTAATTATTTATCAAGGATCCCCACAATAACAGAAGCGCAGCTTGTATATGGCCGTTTGAAAAGCATGGATGTACAGCGTGTTCAATATTTGGCTTTATACAACCTTGCGATATGTAGCGGGGTTGTGTCAACAATGCGAGTTGGTTGACTTCTGGCGGTTTAGCTCTTCCCAGAGGGGGGAGGGACCGGGTTCTCCTGGTTTGGAGAAACCCGATCCGGCCCCGGGCCGCGCTGTTTGGCGCGTTTGCTGCTTGCATCAGAAACTCGTTGTAGTTTCATCTGCGGCTGACTCCCTTATCGGCAAGGCTGGGGAAGACTTCAGCTTTTTTAAAGCTATTTTGCAAAAACCTGCGCGGGTATACTGGGCGCTGATTCGTACGAGGTTTTTGTCAATGCGGCTTTTCCGTTGTTCCACCATGGTTTGCACCATCGTTTTGCTTGCCGGGGCAGTCACCACAGCCTTTGCCGACCAGAAACAGGACCAGGGCCAACAGTTCCGCGCACTGGTAGACCGCTTCTTTACCCTGGCGCTGCCTTTTCAACCTACCCAGGCGACCCAGTTCGGCATTCACGACTACGACGCCAGGCTTGAGGACTGGAGTGACGGCACGCGGAACACAGAAATCCACGGCCTGCACTACTTCATGAGCAAGTTTGACGCCTTTCAGCCGGAGGGCCTGGACCAGTCGACGCAGGGCGACCTCCAGATGATGCGCAATTACCTGCGCTCACAACTGCTGACGCTTGAAACCATCAAGATGTGGCAGCGGAACCCGGACACATATTCGTCCGGCATCACCAACGCGGCCTTCACGCTGATGGAGCGCGATTTTGCCTCGCCGGATGACCGCTTGCGTTCGCTGATTGCACGCGAAGGTGCAATGCCGAAGGTGCTGGATGAGGCACGTAAAAACCTCGACAACCCGCCCCAGGTGTATACGGAAGTTGCACTGGAGCAGCTGCCCGGCGATATCTCGTTCTTCCAAAACGACGTACCGCAAGCGTTCAGCAAGGCAACTGACCCAACCCTGAAAGCCCAGTTTGCCAAGACGAACGCAGCAGTGATTGCGGCACTCGGCAGCTACATGGACTGGATGAAAACTGACCTGCTGCCGCGCTCGCATGGCGACTTCCGCTTCGGCGCGGATACGTTTGCGAAGAAGCTGCAATATGACGAAATGGTGACCACGCCGCTGCCGCAGTTGCTGCAGATTGCAATGGACGACCTGCACAAGAACCAGGCAGAGTTTGCGCGCGTGGCCAAGCTGGTAGACCCGGAAAAAGACCCGAAACAAGTGCTGGCCGACTTGGCGGCTGACCATGTGGCACCGGATGGGCTGCTGCAGGACTTCCGCGACCAGTTTGCCGGATTGAAGGGGTTCATCCGCGACAAGAAGATCATCACCATTCCGTCGGACGTGGAGCCGGTAGTGGAGGAGACGCCGCCGTTTGAGCGTGCGACCACCCAGGCTTCAATGGACCCGCCGGGACCGTTTGAAACCCATTCGACGACCGCATACTTCAACGCGACACTGCCCGAGAAAAGCTGGACGCCGGAGCACGTCGCGCAGCACATGGCCGCATTCAATGTGGGCACGGTTACCAGTACGTCTGTGCATGAGGCATATCCGGGCCACTATGTACAGTTCTTATGGGTCAACACGGCAGGGTTGAGCAAGGTGCGCAAGATTGTGACCGCCAACACAAACGTGGAGGGCTGGGCGCACTACTGCGAGCAGATGATGCTTGATGCCGGATATGGGCAGCCGGGCGCGGGAGCCAAGGACGCGCGTGAGGCGAACCTGATCCGCCTGGGCCAGCTGCAGGATGCGCTACTGCGCGACGCACGCTTTGTAGTGGCTATCCAGATGCACACCGGCTCCATGACCATGGCACAGGCAGCGGACTTCTTCGTGACGGATGGCTACCAATCCCGGTCTATCGGTGAGCTTGAAGTGAAACGGGGCACGGCAGACGCAATTTATCTGTATTACACGCTGGGAAAGCTGGAGATTTTAAAGCTTCGAGCCGATATGGAAAAGAAGCAGGGCACGGCGTTCAACTTGCAGCAGTTCCACGACGCGTTTATGCGGCAGGGCGGGGCACCGATCCCGATTGTGCGCCAAGCACTACTAGGCGATACCAGTCCGAGTCTTTAACTGTCAAGGCACGATAGTCAGCAGTCAGCTAAGCTGATGATCTGGCACAATAGCCTTTAGCACTGCCAACATGATGAGCAAGAAGGAATACCCAAGAGCGCATGAAGCAAAAGGTTCGCAAAGCAGTTTTCCCCGCCGCCGGGCTCGGTACACGCTTTTTGCCCGCAACCAAGGCTATTCCTAAAGAAATGCTGGCCCTGGTCGATAAACCCATCATCCAGTACGGCGTGGAAGAAGCGCTCGCCGCCGGCATTGAAGAAATCATCATTGTGACCGCACGCGGCAAAAGCGCGATTGAGGACCACTTCGATACCAGTTTTGAGCTGGAAGCGAGCCTTGAGAGGAAAGGCAAAAAAGAGCTGCTGGAGCTTGCTCGCGGGATAGCGAGCATGGCCAACCTGGCCTATGTGCGGCAGAGCCAGGCACTTGGACTGGGCCACGCCGTGCTACAGGCGAAGGAACTAATTGGCGATGAGCCTTTTGCCGTGCTGCTGCCGGATGATGTGATTTCAGGCACCGTGCCTTGCGTGAAGCAGATGATCGACGCTTACGACGATGTGCAGGGCTCGATCATCGCTACACAAGTGGTGGAAGGCCCGGCCATCTCAGCATACGGAGTATTGAGCGGCCATCCGGTAGAAGGTAAACCGAAGTTGTTCGATGTAAGCGGCATGGTGGAGAAGCCCAAGCTTGAAGACGCGCCCTCAAAAAACGCGATTATAGGCCGCTACATCCTGACACCGGCTATCTTCTCGAAGATCGAAAATATTACACCAGGGGCAGGCGGTGAACTGCAGCTGACTGACGCCATCAAAGCGCTGCTTGGCGAGGAGAAGGTGTACGGCTTCTCATTTGAAGGTGTTCGGCACGATGCCGGAGACAAGCAGGGCATGCTGCAAGCGATGGTTGATTTTGCCTTGAAGCGTGAGGATCTTGGGCCCAAGTTCCGTGAGTATTTGAAAGGGCTGTCGTTGTAGAACGGAACGCGCAGAGGGCCATTCATGATTGAACCGGCGGAACCACCGCACCACCATCACCATAAAACCGGTATTCCCTGGTTCGATCTGTTCGTGCCCATAGCAGTAGTGTGTGTATCAGTTGCTTCATTATTGACATCGCTGCATTCAGAGAAATCCATGGAGGCGTTGGTCGAGCAGAACAGGAGATTGGTGCACGCCCAGTCAACGCCGTTGTTAACTTATGACACTGGAAACCAGCGTGATGGGAAAGCCCTTATTTCTATGACGCTTCGCAATGTCGGCACTGGTCCTGCGCAGATTTTCTGGTTTAAAGTCTTGGATGAACAAGGTACTGATTTCACAGGTTATGCTCTGACGGAACGCGTGATGAAACTTGATCCGAAGTCAAAGCCCGCTTCGCAAGAAATAAACTCCATGTTGATACGCAGCGGAGAGGAACGATCAATCTTTCAGTGGCCAAGACCGACCAATCCAGCCGCGATCGCAGAGTGGGAAAAGCTTAATCACGTAAGATTCCACCTGCATTTAAGTGCCTGTTACTGCTCAATATTCGATGAATGTCAGATTACGAACTTTAGCACCAGCCACCCTAAACCGGTACAGTCGTGTGATCAGGAACCTAAGCAACAAAACGGATAGTTACGCCTGTATTCCGCTCCAATTGGAATCATAGTAAGCCTAACTAAATTGAGGCATACCCTTACATGCGTAAAGTGGTTAGCACTATAGCCATATCTGGCTCCGAATACTTTATGCCCACTCGCTGTTCCAGCTCTTACTGGAGCTTCAATGATTGTGAAGCCTTTTGTTGAATCCATTTTCGTCGGTGAGCCTGCTACCCTCAAAGATGAGCGCGGAACCTGGATTTCTTCTATCTGCCGAAAGCCTGTTTCGGGTTCTGTTGAGGTCACGATCACCGGTTTGCAGGGAGACCGCGTTGCACAGCCCTACCATGGCGGTCCTGATGCGGCTCTTTGCGTGCACCTGAAAGACCATTACCGTTTCTGGGACAACACACTTGGCCTTAACCTGCCATCCGGCACCGTGGGTGAGAACCTCACGCTCGACGGCATAACAGAGGACGAAGTTTGCGTTGGAGATGTCGTTCGCCTGGGAACTTCGCTTATCGAGGTAAGCGGTCCGCGCGTTCCATGCGCCAACCTGGCCCGCCGCATCGGGCGCTCCGACTGGGTTAGAAAAACAATTTCAGAGAATCGAACAGGCTTTTACCTGCGCGTTCTTGAACCCGGCAGACTGTGTCCAAATGATAGCTGGAGCCTGCAAGACCGCCCGAACCCGGATGGGTCCATACCGGCCCTCAATCGTTGCATGTATCTTGCTTTTGACGAGCAATCCGCCAGGCGCTTTATCGAGATGAGCGCTCTGGCGGATTGGTGGAAACAACAATTTTCAGAAAAACTGCTAAGCAAGTCTCAGCACTGGACTGCGGCGATGAGAAGCTAACAGTCTCGTTACTTGCCCAGCGACTTCATATCGATCACGAAGCGGTACTTCACGTCCGACTTGATGACTCGCTCAAATGCTTCATTGATCTTTTCTATAGGAATAATCTCAATGTCGGAGACGATGCCGTGCTCGGCGCAGTAGTCCAGCATCTCCTGGGTTTCCTGCATGCCGCCGATCATGGAGCCGGCCAGTGAGCGACGATTCTTCAACAGCGTAAACGCGCTGACGGGCGTCGGCTGCTCCGGCAGGCCCACCTGGCACAGCGTGCCATCAAGTCGCAGGGTTTCAAGGTAGGGAGTCAGGTCGTGCTCAGCGGACACTGTATCCAGGATAAAGTCGAACTTACCCTTTTGCGCTGCCATCTGCCCCTCATCCTTGGAACTGACAACCTCATCTGCACCCAGCCTCTTCGCGTCTTCTGCTTTGCTTAGTGATGTGGTAAACAGGGTGGTGTGTGCTCCCAGCGAGTGCGCGAACTTGAGCCCCATGTGCCCCAGCCCACCCAGGCCGACGATGCCGACCCGTTTGCCCGGCCCTGCGCCCCAGTACCGCAGCGGAGACCACGTTGTAATACCGGCGCACAACAACGGCGCAACCCCGGCGGGGTCCAGCTTCGATGAGATCGGGTGCACGAAGCGCTCCTCCGTTACGATCACATTGGAGTAGCCTCCCTGCGTCGGCTCGCCGGTGTACTCCTTACCGTTGTACGTGGGAACCATGCCTTTCTCGCAGTACTGCTCCATGCCGGCCTGACAGTTTTCACATTGGCGGCACGAATCCACGGCAACACCTACCGCGGCGGCATCCCCTACCTTGAAGCGCTTTACCTCATTCCCCACGGCTGAAACCTTGCCGACAATTTCGTGGCCGGGCACCATCGGGTACAGCGAGCCACCCCATTCATCCCGCGCCTGGTGAATGTCGGAGTGGCAGACGCCGCAAAACTCGATTTCAACGACGACATCGTGCGGACCGGGATCACGGCGCTCAAAGGAGAAGGGTGCAATCGGGGTAGTAGCATTCTGGGCTGCATAGCCTTTAGCTTGGATCATGGTGTCCTCTTTTTATTGTTTTCCGTGGCTCCCCGGATACGAGTTCGATGCTCAAGAGCGGGGACCGGGTGCATGGGCGGTGTCTTTACATCAATCCGGTGCGAGTACAGATAAGGGCGCTAGAGGCCTTTGGATGCAAGCATCTCGCGTCTTAAAATCGCGTTAAGCCGCGACTGGTAGCCCTTGCCGCCGGAGCGGAGCCACTGTAGAACATCGGAGTCGATATGTACTGTGGTGGAGGTTTTTGTCGGCTTGTAAAAAGGGTTGCGGACTGCATTTTTCCAGAACTGCTCATCAAGCGGTATGTAGCGATTGAGTAAGGACTTAGCGCGCGAACTCGCTACGCTTGCGACTGTAGAAAAAGTAGATCAGCAAGCCGATAGCCAGCCAGACAAAGAAGCGCAGCCAGGTCACAATGGGCAGTCCGGCCATAAGCAGTGTGCAAAAGAAAATTGACAGTATGGGGAGTACGGGACCACCGGGGCACCGAAAGCTGCGGTGGCGTGCGGGGTCTTTGACTCGCAGAATAATAACCCCGGCTGAGACCAGAACAAAAGCGAACAATGTGCCGATATTGGAGAGGTCAGCAAAAGTGCCGATGTCGAGCAGCCCCGCAGGAATGCCGACGACCAGTCCCGCGACCCAGGTGGAGACTACGGGAGTGCGGAACTTCGGATGAATGCGGGAGAAAGCAGAGGGCAGCAGGCGGTCGCGTGACATGGCAAACCATACGCGCGCCTGGCCGATTTGAAATACAAGAATGGATGAAACCATGCCGAGGATTGCGCCGATGAGCACGGCAAGTCGAACCCAGTGCAGCAGCGGGCTGCCGGTTGCGACGGAAAGCTTTTTAAGCGTATTCACAACGGGCGCTGCATCATCAAGCAGGCGATCCCAGCGGATAAGCCCTGTCAGCACAACGGCCACGCCGATGTAAAGCACGGTGCAGACAATCAGGGTTGCGATGATGCCGACAGGGATGTCGCGCTGCGGGTTTTTGCATTCTTCCGCCGCGGTTGAAACCGAGTCGAAGCCGATGTATGTGAAAAAGATGATGGACCCGCCGGTGAGCACGCCCGACCAGCCGTTGGGAGCGAACGGGTGCCAGTTGTCGGGATGAATAAAGCTCGCACCGGCAATCACAAAGACCAGGATGGCTGCGATTTTAAGCAGGACCATGACGTTGTTGGTCTCTGCCGACTCACGGATACCGCGCACGAGCACAACCGTGAGCAGCATGACAATAAGAAAGGCCGGTACGTTGAAACCGAGGTGCCAGCCGGGGCTATAAAGAGGCTTACCCGCTAAGTCCGAAAGACCGGTCGGCAGGTAGGCAGGCGAAATCCATCGCAGGTTGGGGTGGACACCGAGCCAGTCGAGCAGGTCAACAACATGCGCGGCGAAGCCGACAGAAACCGCCATGTTGGAGAATGCATATTCGAGTATCAGATCCCAGCCGATGATCCATGCGACGAGCTCGCCCATAGTGGCATAGGTGTACGTGTAGGCAGAACCTGCAATTGGGATCATGCTAGCCAGCTCTGCGTAGCAGAGGCCGGTAAAGCAGCAGACGATAGCCACTAGAACCAGCGAAAGCGCCAGCGCGGGACCGGCACCGGGGCGGCCGATGAGTGCCGTGTGATGGACGATGTAGTCAGCGACGGGAGTATTGAGAATGGAGGTCGCATCGAACTTTTCGCCCGATATGGCCGTACCGATGACTGTAAAAATGCCCGAGCCGATGACTGCGCCAATGCCGAGCGAGGTCAGGGATACCGGACCGAGCGTCTTTTTAAGCGCATGCTCCGGTAGCTCGGATTGCGCGATCAGCTTGTCAATGGACTTGGTGGCGAATAGTTGACTCGGCAGCGGCGTGCTCCAGGAAGAGGTATTCGGAGACGGCGCGCCCTGCCGGACCTACCGGGCCGACAGGGCAAAAAGCATTAGCGCTTGCCGGTACCGCGTATCAACTTCTTGGGCTTCTTCTTGCCGGAACCGCGCGGCAGGGTGCGCTTGGCCTTCGGTGCGGCCTTTTTGCGTGCGGCGCGTTTCAGTGTCTTGCGTTCTTCGGTGCTCTCGATATTTGTGGTGTTTGCCATGTCGGTCTCTTTCTTTTTGCAATGCCTTATCTACGTTTTACTACAACTGCGTTCAAGCGGAACCATTCGTAGCGTTGTCTCTGCACTTGGCGTAGCTCTGATAACCGGGTATCCGGGTGGTCCAACAAGGCTCAGGTACAACTTGGGGCCATACCGTTTATCACGCTACAGCTCCTCAAGTGTATTCAGAATCGAGCCGTGTCTTCAATCCGGTATTCCAGCCTGCCCTTGGAAGCAAGGCGATCTGAAGTTTTTTCTACGACCTTGCAGGGGGATTTTTAGGAGGAGTTACCGTCTTCCAGTTTTTGGAAATGACAAAGTATTTGCCCACTGTGTGCACAAAATGATTGGCATTGGCGGGGGTCTTCACAGTGCCATGAAGAATCACATCAGGTTGAACCTTCGCGCCGTACTCTGCCTGAGTATCGTCAGTATTTGCCTGGAGAACATCGCCGGTCAAATCGAGACCGGCAAACAGGCCCTTGGCGCGCGAGTAGGTGAGGAACTCTGTCTTCAACAGCACATCGGTGGCCGCCTGTGCATCACGACCGACCGGACCCGCCGCCGCCGAGGCATCCGCGCCGAGCTTGAACTTGCTGTGCAGCATATCCTGCGCACTCTTGCTGTTCATCCCGAGAAGCACTAAATCCGTCTCCTGTCCTCCAACCTGGAAACCGAAGCTGCCGCCCGCCAGCTTCACAAAGACTGGAGCGCTCCATCCATGGCCTGTGCGGCACGTGGCTACACCCTGGCCATACTGCGCACCAACCACAAAGGCTGCCTTTTTCTCTGATGGAATGACGATGACGCAATGCGTGCCTCCAAGGATAGTTTCTGGAATCGCATGATCCGGCGCGGCCATAACCTCTTCGATAATGCTGGCGGCAGCGTTCAGCCGCTCGTCCATTTTTCCCTTGTCCTGTGCATGTGCAGCCGGAAGGATAGCTGCGGCCGCTAACACCAGACCACAAAATGCTTTTTCTGCTTGTTTCATCGGATCTCCTCTTCCTCTTAAAGTCTAAAGCAATCGGGAAAAGTTTGTACGGGATATGAATCTTTTACGGGTCAGCTCGTACTCCTAGCCTTCAAAGCTGCTTACAACCGCTCCAGCTTGGCAAACTTCTCAACCAGCTTTTTAACGCCGTGCTGGGCGAAGCTCACAGTCAGCTTGGCTTCTTCACCATCGCCTTCGCGGCGCACAACCTGGCCCTCACCATATTTGGGATGGCGGACGCGCTGGCCGTTGCGGAAGCCGGTCGCGCCGGTAGCGGCTTCTATCTCAAGTTTGGGTCGGGAGCCGACTGCGCCACGCGCACCGAAAAACTCTGCAATGTTGTCGAGCGAGTTCGCGGGCTTTGCTCCTGTACGTGAAGCTACAGAATTGCCTGCATTAGGCCGTGCGGAGGAGCCTGTTGCTGCGGGTTTGTAACTTTGATCTTCATCTTCGTAAGAGTAATGACGCTCGCCCTCACCTTCGCTCTTGCGAGCCCCGCCACCATACCGCGAACCGCCACCTGACGCAGCCCCATAGCTGCCCCAGCCGCTGACTCGGGTCTGCGAGGCTGCAGCACCGCCATTTATATCTTCAATCAGGTGCGAGGGCACTTCTTCGAGAAATCGTGACGGAATGCTTGCCTCCGGCATGTCGTTGCCGTAGCGGCGGCGATAGCGGGCACGCGTCAGCACCAGCGAGTCCATGGCGCGCGTCATGCCGACGTAGCACAGGCGGCGCTCCTCCTCCATCTGCGCCGGGTCGTTCAGCGAGCGGGAGTGCGGAAAGAGGTTTTCTTCAAGCCCGGCGAGCACAACCACCGGGAACTCAAGCCCCTTGGCCGCGTGCAGCGTCATCAGCGTAATGCGCGCGTCCGGGTTGATCTTATCGGTATCACTCACCAGCGCGGCATGATCGAGGAAGTCGGCAAGCGTCTCACCGCGCTCCTGCGCGTCCTGCGCGGCATTGGCAAGCTCCTTCAAATTCTCAATGCGCGAGAATGACTCCGGCGTCCCTTCTTCTTCAAGCACCCGGATGTAGCCGGAGCGATCATTGATAAAGCGGATGAGCTCCGGCAGGGTAGCCGCGTCACCCGGCTTGCGGAAGGCTGCTGCTGTTTCCGCTTCACGATGTTGGCGTGCTTGCTCCATCGCCGCAGGAATACCCAGCTGCTGCACGCGCTTGCCCGCAGGCTTGCGCTTGGGTGCCGGGGCTTCCGCAAATGGATTGAAAGAGGCCGCATCGAGCGCCGGCTCCTCTCCATTGCCAAAGCTGGATACATCAAAATCCGTACCTGTACTTGTTACGGCATCGCCAAGCGAAAGCATGCCCTGTGCTGCGTCGCCGAAGGAAAACGAGGTGTCATCCGCCGCGTGCAGGGTCAGGTCAAGTTCTACCGGTTGGTCGTCGCGCGTCTCTGCATTATGTACGTTGCCAAGGGCGTCCGTCGCATTGACGTCGGCAGCATCGGCCTCCGCAAGATCGGCGCTCAGTTTGTCCGCAAAATCCGGTGCCAGCATCGCGTGCGCGTCCTGGATCATGCGGCGAAAGCCGTCCAACGCAATAAGCGCGCGCGATGGCAGCAGCCGTTCCCGCAGCGTGTGACCGATGGCGACCCAGGTGCTGGTACCGGTTTCAATGGCAAGCCGTTCCAATGTGTCTAAAGTTGTGCGGCCGATGCCGCGCGGGGGCGTATTGATAACCCGTTGCAGCGCGATGGAGTCGTTCGGGTTCTGGACAAGTTTCAGGTAGCTGAGAATGTCCTTGATCTCGGCACGCTCATAGAACGAGAAGCCGCCGACCATGGTGTAGCTGATGCCGTAGCGGCGCAGCGCTTCCTCTACCAGGCGCGATTGTGAATTCGTGCGATACAGCACCGCCGCGCGCGGTTGCTCCTCGGTTTCGCCCGCCTTGCGCAAGTATTTGTTCAAGTAATCCGCGATGAATAGGGCTTCATTCTCGCCATCGGGCGCTTCGTAGTAGCCGATCTTGGTGCCGCCCTCGCGTGAGGTCCACAGGTCCTTGCCCTTGCGCTGCGCATTGCGCGCGACCACCGCGCCTGCCGCCTCAAGAATGACCTGGGTCGAGCGGTAGTTCTGTTCCAGGCGGATGGTCTGCACTGCCGGAAAATCCTTCTCAAACTCAAGGATGTTGCGGATGTCCGCGCCGCGCCAGCTGTAGATGCTCTGGTCCTCATCGCCCACGACGCAGACATTGTGCTCAGGGCCGGTAAGCAGCTTCATCAGCTCGTACTGCGGGCGGTTGGTGTCCTGGTACTCGTCGATAAGCAGGTAGCGGTAGCGCCGGTTGTAGCGTTCGCGGGTTTCACCGCTGGCTTTCAGCAGGTGCACGGCCTCAAGCAGCAGGTCGTCGAAGTCGAGCGCATTGTTCTTGCGCAGCTCCTTCATATACGCCTCGTACACATGCGCCACGCGCTCGCCGGTTGGGTCAGTCGATTGCAGGTAGAACTCCTGCGGGTTGAGCATGTGGTTCTTGGCCCATGAAATCTTCGACATTACCGTTCGCGGCGTCAGCTGCTTATCGTCCATGCCCATGCGCCGCATAATAGCTTTCACAACGGAACCCTGGTCGCTGTCGTCGTAGATGGCGAAGGAGCGCGTGAGCCCGCCTTCTTCACCCGGCTTGCGCAACACTTCAATGTCGCGCCGCAGCATGCGCACACAAAACGAGTGGAAAGTCGCCAGCAGCGGCTTGGCCAGCGTGGTGCTGCCGATCAGCTTTTCCACGCGGTCAGCCATCTCCTTGGCGGCCTTGTTGGTAAAGGTTACAGCCAGGATGGAGTCAGGCGCGACACCGCGCTCCTCGATCAGGTAGGCAATGCGATGGGTAATGACACGCGTCTTGCCGGAACCTGCGCCGGCAAGCAGCAGCACCGGCCCGTCCACGGCTTCAATGCCCGCGGCCTGCTGGGGGTTCATGTTTTGGAGGAGGCGATGCACTCTCTTTATCTTACGATGGCGAGAGCATCCTTACTAGGGGTAAGGATGCGTGGTAGCATCTTCTCCAGGAGGCTGCCATGGCGACTTGTATTGTCTCTTCTAAGGGACAGATTACCGTACCTATCGAAGTGAGGGAGCAACTGGGCTTGAACATCGGCGACCGGATTGTGTTCACCAAGATTGAAGGTACCAATCGTTACGAGCTGACTCGGAAGACACGCTCGGCGAAATCGCTTGTCGGCATGTTTAAGAGCAGTAAGCCCGCGCCGACGCTTGAACAAATCGACCAAGCGATAGGGGAACAGATCGCAATCGAGAACGGTCTTGATTAATTTAGATACGAATGTATTGCTGCGCTCCATTTTGATGGACGACGCGGTACAGAGCCCCCAGGCAAAAGCACTTATCGACGAACTTACAACTGAGCATCCCGGATTTATTTCGACAATCGCCTTGGCTGAAGTGCTCTGGGCGTTAGTGCGAATATATGAGTTCACCCGTGAGCAGGTGGCGGAGCTCGTCTCCGCTCTACTCGAAACCGCCGAGATGCGCTTGGAAGCGGCGGAGGACGTGGCCCGTGCGTTACGCCTGTTTCTTGAAGCCAAGGTGAGTTTTTCCGATTGTCTTATCGCCAGCGCGGGGGCCGCAGCGGGATGCGAGTACACCGCGACCTTCGACCGCAGAGCGGCTCGGGACTTGAAAATGCAACTCATTCAAAGATGAAAGCGGACAGAACGAGATTGCTGAATATCTGCGTCTTTTGCGGCTCCACTAACGGCACCAACCCTGAGTACCAGATCGAAGCTGCGCGCCTTGGTGCATTTATAGCCGAGCGAGCTTTCGGCCTGGTCTACGGCGGCGCGTCCGTCGGGCTCATGGGCGCGGTTGCCGATGCCGCTCTTATGGGCGGCGCACCGGTTATAGGAGTGTTGCCGGAGGTGCTCAAGGATCGTGAAATCGCTCATCCCGGCTTGACCGAGCTGCACTATGTCGCAAACATGCACGAGCGTAAAGCCATGATGGCCGACCGTGCGGATGCCTTTGTGGCACTACCGGGCGGCTTCGGCACACTTGATGAGTTCATCGAGATCGTAACCTGGGCGCAACTCGGCATCCACAGCAAGCCATGCCTACTGGTAAATACGCATGGCTACTTCGACGGATTGCTGCGCTTTCTGGATCACTCAGTGAGCCAGGGCTTTGTACGCGAGGCAAATCGAAACAGCATTCAGGTTGTTGAAAGTGCCGAGGCAGCTCTTAGCTTGATTGAGGCCGCGCTCGACACCCTTGCGCGCGCTAGTGAGTCGCAGTAGAAGGCGTAGGTACCGCACCAGGCGCGCGCCATTTCTTAGCCAGCCCTTCATCCGCAAGCGCTTTGATATACAACCCACCCACTACAGACCGAGCCTGGAAGCTCTCCTGCTTGCCCGTCTTGGTGTCATACCAGTCCGTCATCGGCACGCGGCTCGGAGTTTCATCGGCCCACTTGGCCAGCGGCGCAATCATCTGCTCAAACTGCGCCTTGTCGCTCGCCATCGTCGCTGACCACACTTGCCAATCAAGCTTCGTATAGTCCTTGCGGGAGTCGAGCGGAAATCCATACCGGTTCTCATGCGCGATGTACCACTTCACCTCGGATTCGGCGAACGCAGGCGGGAACAATTTAAGCCCCAGCAGGCGATCCCAAACAAGGTTGTACTTCTGGCTCCACGTCCCCGGCTTGTCGAAAGCCAGCTTCGTGTGGTCGCCTTCCACCCCCATTGCGAGGAACTGCTTCACCATTCCCTCCGCGATCCCCCGATACTGCTTCGCAACATTTTCACGCCCCAGCAGGTGCGCCAGGTCCGCATACGCACCTACGCCGAGAATCGCTTTTACCGTCAGGTTTTCCTGATGCGCAAGGTGCCCGGCGAAGTCATCCGTCGAAAGCTGGTTTACCGGGTCCCTGCCTTCTCTCTGTAGATAGTCGGCCCACTTGGTAAACTCGGCCCAGTAGTGCTCGGCTACGTGCGCATTGCCCTGGGTATGCGCCAGGGCATCGGCCATGATGAGCATATTGCCCGACTCCTCAACCGGCTGCTGGTCGTCCTCAGTCTGCTCACCGCCGCCGTACACCTGCCCGTTTGCAAGCGGATACTGGCCAACATCATGCGGAGAGAACGGGAACTTCCAGCGCGGCAGCGCGGCATAGCGTAGCACCGGCTCCAATTGTGCCTCCATGAGCGCCGGGTTGAAGAAGAGCAAAATCGGCGATTGCGGGTACATCACATCAACCGTGCCGGTGCAGCCGTTTGAAAAGTTTTCCTTGCAGAAGTAGAGTGGCGTACCGCTAGTGTCGGCTGTCAATTCGCAGGCGGCCAAGGATTCGCGGTAGGCAAGATTGGTCAGGTAGCTGTAGTCCGCGCCGCCCGCCTCCGTCATGTCCGTATCCAATTGCTTGTCATAGGCCAGGCCGCGCGCGTCCAGCTGCGCATACTGCTGCTCGGCATCGTCAAGCATGGTGCTTATGGACTGGTTATTGCGCTGCCACCATGGTTTCAGCCGCTGGTTCAAATACTCAATCGCGAAGTTATCTGTGTAGCTGACTAAAACGTGCTGCGACGCAGCCGCTGTGCCTACAGAGCCAAGGTGAACAACGGCATCGAGGTGCGCCGCAGTTCCGCGCGCAATTGCGGGAAAATCCATGCTGTCCGGCGTGGTAATCGTACCTTGCTTTGCGAACTCGTTCTGTGCTGTATCCATCTGGTCGCGCCCGACCGCCGCAGTCGTACCATGCCCGGCATGCGGCACCGCCAGATGAAAGTATCCCCAATCAATCCGAAGATTGTCGCCGCTCTTATCGAGCACACGCTGGTCGCGCGAGCCTACGTTCAGCACATCGAGCGCACCGGTCTGGGAGCGTCCCCATGTCACCGAATCCGTGCCCTGGTCCACTGCGATCTCTGGATTCACATCCAGAAGCGCATTGACTGTGTGCTGAGCGCCATCTGTCGCCTTCGCTGTCCATGTAATGTAAGTCACCGGACGCGAGAGCAGGTCAAGGTCTTGCGGGAAAGCAGGGGTAAAAAAGGAGAGTTCCAGCTCAATACCGGTGCCTCGAAAGGTATACACGGTGTGGGTCGCCTCCACGCGCAGGGCGGTCTGCTCCATTGCCGGTGTTTCGCGCGGATAGTCGCCCATGATGCGGTACGGCTTGCCGTCCACCTGCACAAGGCTGGTAATAGCCTGGCTGGAGCCGGTCCAGTGGCGGGTAGAGCCGTCAGTCAACTTGTCATTGTCCGACCAGACTGAAAAGTACGGGTTGTGCGTGATGAGCGGCACTGCCGGCGGACGGTGCCCCTGCATGGTTTGCTGCGCGGTTTGTTGCGCAAGCAGAACGCCGGTAGTGGCAAACAGGCAAAGAAGAAAGGCGCGCGAAAAGGTTGTGCTCATTGCGCACCCAGTGTACAGAATTGACTACAGGTGCTACATCCTGAAAATACACCCGCCGCAAATCGGTCACTTTTACCTGGTGGTTGTACCGCATCCAGAGCTTCCCGGCTTCGTCCCTCCTGCGCGCCTTTACAAAATGCTCAAACATTTATGAAACTGCTTCTTGTTGCTTCACACAGTAAATCCTGGGCACAAAACAAGGCAGGGTCAGTCTTCATTCAGCCTATCTATAAGAAGCTTCAAACGTGGATCTGCACAGCCGGCTTGTATACACAGTGGTTTACAGTATGTATATGCACATAGCGCCGGTAGTGGGTGTTGTAATGGGAAGTAAAAATGATTTCGAAGTTATGAAGGAAGCAACAAGCACATTGCAGAGTTTTGGCATTGGCTTTGAAGCTCGCGTTGTATCAGCACACCGAACACCCGATCTACTCTTCCAATATGCTGAAACGGCTCATAGCAGGGGCTTGAAGTTTATTATCGCCGGCGCCGGCGGTGCGGCGCACCTTCCTGGAATGCTGGCTTCTAAAACATTACTTCCGGTATTCGGTGTACCTATTGCCGCCACAGTCCTGAACGGTTTTGACTCCCTTTTATCTATCGTCCAAATGCCCTACGGTGTACCTGTTGCAACAATGGCGATCGGCAAGCCTGGTGCGGCAAATGCAGCGTTACTGGCGGCACAATGCCTCGCTTTATACGATGACGAATTACAATCTCGTTTGAAAACCTGGCGTGCAGAACGTACAGCTAGTGTGCTGGAGCAGGAGCTGATTCCTTGAAAACAATTCTACCCGGCGCAACAATCGGTATCCTCGGAGGTGGCCAACTGGGCCGCATGATGGCCATGGCCGCTCGATCTTTAGGCTATCGAGTACAAGTTATGGACCCTGATCCATCGTGTCCTGCCCGCTATGTTGTAGATAGTTGTTTTGAAGGCTCATGGAACGATGCGCATGTAGCAGCAGATATGGCACGCGGTTGTGATGTAGTAACACTTGAGATTGAACAGATTTCACAAGAAAGCTTGTCTGCTGCGGGGCAATTCGCTCCTGTCCGCCCTGGCCCTGAAGTTCTTCGCATCGTACAAAATCGTGTAGACCAAAAATCCTGGTTAGTTCACCATGATTTACCTGTAGGTCCATACCGCACTATCTCTTCCCTGGAAGATCTTGAATCGGCAGCGGGGGAGCTTGGCCCGGATATTTTTCTGAAAAGTGCGTGCGGCGGTTACGACGGTCGCAGCCAGGTTCGAATAACTGACACCTCCCGAACAATGCTTCTAAAGGCTTGGCAGGATCTCGGGGAAAATCTGTGTGTAGCGGAACAGGCTGTGCCGCTCGAAATGGAAATTTCTGTCATGGTGGCTCGTTCTCCGCGAGGTGAAATTCGTGTGTTTCCGTCCGCGCGCAATCATCATGAAAATCAGATTTTGCTATGGAGCGTCTTGCCTTCGTCCATCGCCCCGGAGATTGAGAAAACTGTACAATCGCTTGCGCTTAAAACTGCCGAGTCGCTTCAACTGGAAGGCCTTCTCGCAGTAGAGTTCTTTATAGGGAAAGACGGGCAACTGCTTATCAACGAGTTAGCTCCTCGTCCTCATAACAGTTACCACGCAAGTGAACGAGCATGTGCTACAAGCCAGTTTGAACAGGCCATACGATCCATATGCAACCTCCCGCTTGGAGAAGTTGATATTGTGCAGCCCGCCGCCATAGTCAATCTTCTAGGTGACTTGTGGATGGAGCATGAGCCTTACTTTGACCGCGCCCTTGCTGTTCCGGGGGTTCACTTACATCTTTATGAAAAACAGCAACATCGGAAAGGCAGGAAGATGGGACATCTCTCGGCTACGGGCAAAACTTCGGAAATTGCTGTGAAACAAGCACTTCTTGCGATGAGCCTGCTATAAGCGTTAGCGAACAGTAACGCTTATAGCAATTTCTAATCGGCTATCCGATGTCTTCGCTCCAGTTCTCCAGATACTTTTTCACTTCCGCCATAAACTTGCCTGCGTCCGATCCGTCAATAATTCTATGATCAAAACCCAGGGTAAGATGGATAACACTTCTTATAGCAATTGTGTCAGCATCAAAACCGTCTGTTACCACGGTCGGCTCTTTGAACAATCCGCCGATACCCAGGATGGCGCTTTCCGGCATATTGATGATAGGAGTGCCGAATTGCTCTCCATAAATCCCCGCGTTTGTTAGTGTGAAAGTGCTGCTTCCCACTTCATCCGGTTTAAGCTTTTTCCCTCTGGCACGTTCAGCAAGATTGGCGATAGCGCGAGCTACGCCTAAAAAGCTTAGCTCTTCAGCTCCTTTAATCACGGGTACAATCAGGCCCCATTCAAGAGCAACAGCAATACCGAGATTTACATTGCTGTGGTAACGGATAGCATCGCCTTCAATGGAGGAATTTA
This sequence comes from uncultured Acidobacteriaceae bacterium, assembly GCA_964236655.1. Classification (GTDB taxonomy): domain Bacteria; phylum Acidobacteriota; class Terriglobia; order Terriglobales; family Acidobacteriaceae; genus EB88. Next base: position 54,381 of record CAXSFX010000004.1, read on the forward strand.
CAATAGGCATTTTACGCAGAACAGCCGTGACTGCACGTGCTATAAAAGGCATGTATGTCAGCTTGACTCCGTTGCGCGACTCATACTTGGCTTTTTCCTTCTCGCGCAACCGTACAATCCTGGTCATATCAATCTTGAACACTGTATGAACATGCGCATTTGTACGCTTCGATTCAACCATGCGCTGCGCGATAATTGAGCGCATTCTTGTCATCGGTACAAGCTGACCCGCTAAGTTGCCGCTAGACACGGTGCCGGTAGGTACAGTGCCGCTAGACGTAGTGCCGGTAGGTACAGTCTTATCAGGGGTAACAAGTGAAGCTGAAGGTAAAACCTTCTCTGCTACTGACTGCATTACCGACGGCATTACCGGCGCAGCACCTTCCCCCGCCTTCCGCATATGCGTCAGCACATCTTCCTTGGTAACACGACCCGCCGAGCCGCTTCCCTCAATTTTGCGTAAGTCTAAGCTATGCTCCTTCACCATCTTGCGAACCAGGGGAGAAGACCGTAAATTCCTTTCATCCGTCTCACGACCTGGTGGGATCTCAGGAACGACATTACTAATGGCCAAAGGCTTGTTGGATAGCGAAACGGACTCATCTTTTGCTGGATGCGCCGGGGCATTTCGTGCATGTACCCCCCGAATTAGCGCAACTGTTGTATTAACCTGGATCGTAGTGCCTGCCTCTGCACAAATTTCCTGCAGAATACCTGCTATCGGCGCAGGTATTTCTGCATCCACCTTGTCAGTTGAAATTTCAAAAAGCGGTTCATCCCGTTCAATCTTGTCGCCCGCTCTTTTTAGCCATTTTGTAATCGTTCCCTCAAAAATGGATTCGCCCATCTGCGGCATGACTACTTCAGTTAGATCTGTTCCTGTACTTTCCACTCCATCCGACTGCACAGTACCGCCGGTATTACCAGGTTCCAGCGGTAGCGGATCAATCCCGACCTTAGTCGCATCCACTCCCGCCTGTAGCGCGCCTGCTTCGCTTATCACGGCAACAACTGCATTCACCTGTACTGTAGCGCCCGCTTCAACCTTAATCTCTTGCAGTGTTCCCCCAATCGGAGAGGGAATCTCTGCATCTACCTTGTCCGTGGAGATTTCAAAAAGAGGTTCATCCCGTTCCACAGCGTCACCGGGCTTCTTCAACCACTTTGTGACTGTTCCTTCAAAGATCGATTCGCCCATTTGCGGCATCACTACATCGGTCGCCATCCCAACCTCCCGGTCATGCACGTTCAGTTTTCAACAACCCAGTGTACGGCATCTAGTGTCCCGCTTGCATCTCGCCTTCTATGGCAACTCCGTACGCTGGAAAGTTCCAGCTCAAGCTGACAACAGAAGTTTTGTTGGTCACGCAATCATATGTCTAGCAAAGAATTCGTTATAAGTTTACAAATCTCCACAAAATTTTGGATTAACTTGGCGCAGCTTAGCTTTTTATTTCTAAGATTTGTAAGAGCTTAGTTAGCCAGCTCCATCCCATCAGCGTAGCTCCTAATCGTCCTGCCTGTCCCGAAACACAATCACCTGATCGGTAGCATCGCTTGCTCGCAGCTCGGCTAAAATTCTGGCGTGCATCTTTCGAGTCGCCATAATAGAGAACGAAATCCTCTCCATGCCTGCCATGTTGTCATGGTCCAGAATCTGAAGACGCTGTGAGACAGCATCAAGCACTTTCAAAATGGCTGTCTGCATCCGGTGCAGGGCAACATCGCCGTCTCTTCCATCGCCTCTTCCATCTACGTCCAGCGCCCCCGACCCAACCTCCGCGCGCACTTCGTACAACATGGGAAAGCGCTTTCGTCCAAGCTTGTTTTCAACCGTACCCACCGCTTGTAACGCCAGTAGCAGCAGAACTGTCGCAAACAATGCCTCAAGATACAAGCCCGCCCCGCAGGTCATGCCGACCGCTGCCACAACAAACACAGTCGCCGCGCTGGTCAACCCTAAAATACGATTCTTCGTGTGCAGAATCAGCCCGGCACCCAAAAACCCGATCCCCTGCACAATGTTTGAAGCCACGCGGCTCTTGTCAGGCGTAAGGGGCCCCGCAAGCTCGGCGCTCATAATCGT